>JBOIDM010000340.1:0-3277 GCA_050740575.1 Gammaproteobacteria bacterium | reverse complement strand
TTAGAATGCCAATCAGAGTACCTTAGTCAAGACGTAAACGAAGGAGTTTACTTATGTGGTCACAAACGATTACTCCCACGAGTCGCCAGCTCACGGTGGAAATTTCTGATTCCTTGAATCAGCCTGTAGAGGTCGTGCTCATCCCCAAGCACCTTTCAGATGATCTAGAAACTCGGCGAAAAGAGATCGATGCCTTCTTCGATCAATTCCAAGCCGACGTCAGCTTGCTCCGTTATTCCCGCGACGAACTATATGAGCGGTAATCCGATTCTCGGCACGAATGTGAACTGGCGCGACCGCATCGTTTCCAATCCCGACATCCTGATCGGCAAGCCGACCATCAAGGGTACGCGGATATCCGTGGAGCTAATCCTCGGCTGGCTGGCCAATGGCTGGACCTTCGAGGACATTCTGGCTTCCTACCCACACCTCACCCGCGAGGATATCCTCGCGGCGCTGGCGTTTGCGGCCGAGATGCTGCACGAGGATGAGTACATCGCCATCCACAAGGCGACGGCATGACGGTGCGCTTGCTGGTCAATGAGAATTTCCTATACCCGCCTTACGGGTACTGCGCGAACATGGAGTAGACGTGGTGGCGATTATCGAAACGATGCCGGCTGCATCGGATGAGACCGTGTTGGCCATGGCCCGAGAACAGGCACGCTGGCTGGTGATTTTTGACCGCGATTATGGAGAACTGGTGTTTTCCCGGCAGTTGATTCCGCCTCCCGCAATTATATACCTGCGCCAGGAACCGTACCCGCCAATACGTCCTGCAGCCATCCTGCTCGATTTGATTGCCGATCCGGCGAGTGTCGAGGGGTATTTCGTCGTCGTCGGCGAGCAAACGGCGCGTCGGCGACCACTGCCTTAAGCGTGGACAAAGGTGGACGATCCGATCCCCATCTCCGCGCTCAACCAGTACGCCTACTGTCCGCGCCGCTGTTATCTCATCCACGCCGAGGCCGAGTTCGAGGACAACGTGCACACGCTGCGCGGCACGCACGAACACGAGCGCGTGGACCGGCAACGGCACGAGGTGAGCGCGGGCGTGCGGGTGGAATATGCTCTGCCGGTGTGGAGCCGGCGGCTCGGTCTTTCCGGCCGCTGTGATGCCGTGGAGTTTCATCCGGACGGAACGGTCTACCCCGTCGAGTACAAGCACGGCAAGCGCCGCCGCTGGATCAATGATGATTTGCAGCTTGCAGCGCAGGCGCTTTGCCTTGAGGAGATGCTCGGGCGAGCGATAACAAAAGGCGCGATCTATCACCAGCAGTCCAGGCGCCGGCGGGAAGTGGTCGTGGACGAGGCGTTACGGCGTGAGGTGGAGATCACGGTGGCCGCGGTAAGAGCGTTGCTGTCCAAGAGCGAGCGTCCGCCTCTCACCGATGATCCCAGGCGTTGCCCCGAATGCTCCCTGCGCGACATATGCCAGCCGGATCTCGCGCGAGCGGAACACGAGATCATGGGAATCCGGGCCCATCTTTTCGAGCCCGAGGACGAGCCGTTATGACGGTGCTGCTCAATACGCTGTATGTGACGACGCCCGAGGCCTACCTGCGCCTCGAAGGCGAGACCGTCTGCGTGATGGTGGAGAAGGAAAAGCGGCTGCAGGTGCCGATGCACCACCTGGGCGGGATCGTCTGTTTCGGGGATGTGATGTTGAGCCCGGCGTTGCTCGGCCGTTGCATGGCGGATGGGCGCAGCGTCGTGTGGTTGGAGCGCGGCGGGCGTTTTCAGGCGCGGGTGGAGGGGCCGGTCAATGGCAACATTTTGCTGCGGCAAGCACAATACCGGACCGCCGACGATGCGGACAAAACACTGGAGTTGGTACGCGGCTTTTTGGCTGGGAAGCTTCGCAACAGCCGCACCATCTTGCTGAGGGGTGCGCGCGACAGCCAGAACGAAGGCGACAAGGCCACCCTCGTGCAGAATGCACGGCTGATTGCGGGGCATTTGCGCAAGCTCCCGTATGCATCGGATCTTGATGCGTTGCGCGGGGAAGAAGGCAACTCGGCCCGGATCTATTTCCAGTCGTTCCGTTATCTGATGGGCGACCGCGTCCGTGAGGAGTTTAGCTTCGAGGCGCGCACGCGGCGCCCGCCGCTCGACCCCATGAACGCCTTATTTTCGTTCCTGTATGCGCTAGTGCTTAACGATTGCCGCAGCGCCGTGGAGGGCGTGGGACTGGATCCGCAGCTCGGGTATCTTCATGCCGTGCGGCCGGGGCGCATGGCGGTTGCCCTGGATATCTTGGAGGAGTTCCGCTCGGTGATCGCCGATCGGCTCGCACTGACGCTCGTCAACCGCGCGCAGATCCAGGCTAAGCATTTCGATAAGCGGCCCGGCGGTGCCGTGCTTCTCAACGACGAGGGCCGCAAGCTCGTGATTAGCGCGTACCAGGAACGCAAGCAGGAAACCCTGATCCACCCCGTGCTGGGCCAGCAGGTGCCGATTGGGCTCTTGCCGCACCTGCAGGCCCGCATGCTCGCGCGCTATCTGCGACGCGACGCGCCCGCCTACCTGCCGTATCTGCATCGTTGAGGGTGTCGCTATGTTGATATTAGTCGCCTACGATGTGTCGACGGAAACGGCGGCGGGACGGCGGCGGCTGCGCCGCGTAGCCAAAGTATGTCAGGACTATGGGCAGCGTGTTCAGAAATCCGTTTTCGAATGCAAGGTGGATGCAGGGAACTATGCGGTCTTGGAGCAGCGGCTTCTCGATGAAATTAGTTTAACGGAGGACAATCTGCGTTTTTATCGTCTCAATGAACCTTTGGCGGAACATGTCAAGGAGTTCGGAATTTTCAAAGCGGTGGACTTCGAGGGGCCACTCGTCGTTTAACGCGAACCTCGAGTGCCGGCTGTTTGGCCGGAGAGTTCGCGGCGAGTGCAAGCAAGTGATTGGGAATGGTAATATCAGGATTCGTATGGTGGAGAAGCAGAAGAGGTTCAGTCTATCCGGCAGGTTCGCGCGCACTGCCGGAATTACTGTTCATACACCGGAGGTTGCGCGCGGGCTGTATCGCCCGCTCAATTGAGCGGGCGCGGATTGAAACTTGAAGGATTCGATGAGGCTGTCGAGAAGTCTAAGAAAAACCTTATCCTCAGCAGCGCTGGAAACGCCTTGGGAGGCATACAATCAAACCTAGATGCGCTCGGAGTTACGGATCTTAGGGCATTCCGCCAGTCATTGCGCACTGGCGCGGACCTAGCGCCGCTCGATCGTTTGAAGGCAACGCAAGAGGAATTCGGCGATATACGCGCGAGGGCC
>JBOIDM010000339.1:0-5334 GCA_050740575.1 Gammaproteobacteria bacterium | reverse complement strand
TCGTTTGTCGCCCGGCCCGCCGCGCCCAGAGGCCATCCGGAAAACTTTTTCGATCTTGGCGCCTCGTTTCAAGAGCAACATGCGCTCTGATTTAATGATTTCTAGTTCGTAATCGTGATGGCCCGCGTTAACTGCCCAGACTCGCTGGATCGCAGCACCGGCCATAATGAGCGCGAGACAAATTGTCCTCGTGATGGAACCGATTTGGCGTTGTGTCATCATCTTTCTTTGTTCCTCCGTGTTCCCGCGAGCAGACCGCCGCAAACTTAAATTATTTTACAATCATTCTACTATAGTATGAATCTAATAACGACGTTTAACCAAGGTGTATTCTTCTGCAACCACGATGACCCATATCCATAGTAAACCCGCCGCTAAAAAGTTTCTGCAAACGCCATACCCATCAGGGCTTCTCGCGGTGGCTTGGAGGTCAAACACACTCCCCGAACACCTATCCGCTGCTGACATGTTTAGAAAGCTCTGCAAAAATTACTGCGCAGCCCATCTGCTTTGTCGCGTGCTCGCGCGTCGCTCGTCTATCTACCTGATATGTCTCGCGACTCGCTCCGCGGCTTCGCGCATCTGGGCTTGCTCGCGACACTTTTGCAGAGCTTCTTTAGCGTTCTAGCGCTGATTGTCGTCTGTGCTCTCGGCGGATTGTAGCACACGCGGCCGAAACGCGGAGTTGGACGGCGCAGGCTGCGGTGGCAGCGAATTCTCGTCGTGTTTGGGTTCCGTCTGTTTCGATCACTGTCGCCGTGCCCCGCCATGCGAGGTGGGCTCGTCGCCCTTACTCTCGACCTGTGGCAAGTCTCGGTTGCCCCAGACTTTCTCTGAGTAGAACTCGCTGCAGATGGCTCCGCACGTATCAGTCGCATGAAGGCGCCGGGTGGTCGGCTTTAGTGTTCTTATTCATAATGGATCATGAGTACACATCGCGAGCAACGACACCATGGCGGAAGATCTTCTGGTTCTGGTTGACGGTTCCTCCTACTTTTACCGCGCGTTTCACGCCCTCCCTCCGCTGAGCACCTCGCGCGGCGAACCCACGGGGGCGATTCACGGGTTTATCGCCATGCTGCGCCGGCTGCTGAAGGACTATACACCGAACTACCTGGCGGTGGTATTCGATGCCAAGGGCAAGACGTTTCGCGATGACATGTATCCGGCTTACAAGGCGCACCGGTCTCCCATGCCGGAGGAGCTGCGGCTCCAGATTGAGCCTTTGCACGCCGTGGTACGCGCCATGGGCATTCCGATGCTGGTGATCGAGGGCGTCGAGGCCGACGACGTCATCGGGACCTTGGCTGTGCAAGCGGCCGAGGCCGGTCTTCGCACTCTCATCGCAACCGGTGATAAGGATTTCGCGCAAGTGGTCAGCGGCGCGGTGAGCCTGGTGAATACGATGGACAATAGTGTCATGGATGCGCAAGGCGTCGAGCGAAAATTCGGGGTCCCGCCCGCACTCATCGTAGATTACTTAAGCTTGATCGGTGACAAGGTCGACAATATCCCCGGGGTGCCGAAGGTGGGACCCAAGACCGCCGTGGCATGGTTAAAGCAATACCGTGGACTCGATAATCTGCTCGCCCATGCCGCGGACATCAAAGGGACATTGGGAGATAACTTGCGCGCGAGCATGCAGCAGCTTGCCCTTTCCAAAAAGCTGGTCACGATCGCCTGCGCCGTCCCGCTCGATGCCACGCCGCGTGATCTTAAGCCGCGGCCCCAGGACAAGGAGACGCTGAAAGCGCTTTTCACCCAGCTCGAGTTCAAGACCTGGCTGAACGATCTCCTGGAAGAGGCACCCCAGTCCGATCCGCCGGTTGAAGCCACCGGCTATGAAACAATCCTGGACCGCGGACAGCTCGATCGATGGATCGAACGACTCAGGCACGCGGGGCTCATCGCCTTCGATACCGAGACCACCAGTTTGGACTACATGCAAGCGTTATTGGTGGGCGTCTCGTTTTCCCTCCAAGCGGGGGAAGCGGCATATGTACCGGTCGCTCATGATTATCCGGGAGCACCTCGGCAATTATCGCGAAAGGAGGTAATCGAGGCGCTCCGACCGATCCTCGAGGATCCGCTGCGGCCGAAGCTCGGCCACAATCTCAAGTACGATATGAGCGTATTGGCGAACCACGGCGTGGAATTGCGTGGGATCCGCTGTGACTCGATGTTGGAGTCCTATGTTCTCGATAGTACCGCCACCCGCCACGATCTGGATTCCCTGGCGCTCAAGTACCTGGGCGTGCGCACGATTCTGTTTGAGGACGTGGCGGGTAAGGGACCTCATCAGCTCAGCTTCAATCAGGTGCCAGTCGATCGAGCCGCAACATATGCTGCGGAAGACGCCGAGGTGTGTTTGCGGTTGCACCAAACGTTCTGGCCGCGCCTCGCCGAAGCGTCCGGGTTGCGGCGGCTCTATGAACAGATCGAAGTGCCGCTGGTGCCGGTCTTGTCGCGCATGGAACGCAACGGTGTTCAAGTCGATGCCGCAATGT
Organism: Gammaproteobacteria bacterium; assembly: GCA_050740575.1. GTDB lineage: Bacteria > Pseudomonadota > Gammaproteobacteria > JACCXJ01 > JACCXJ01 > USCg-Taylor. Next base: position 2,827 of record JBOIDM010000339.1, on the reverse strand, counting down.
TGGACGAGCAGAGCCGGGACCTGGGCAGGCGGCTGTCCGAAGTCGAGGCCGAGGCACACGCGCTCGCGGGCGAGCGTTTCAATCTCGATTCGCCGAAACAGATCCAGGAAATCTTGTACCACAAGCTCGGTTTACCCGTTGCGGCCAAGACACCGACGGGGCAACCGTCCACCGCCGAGCCGGTGCTCCAGGACCTAGCCATCGAGTATCCCTTGCCGAGATTGATACTCGAATATCGCGGTTTGGCGAAACTAAAATCGACCTACACGGATAAGCTTCCGCAGCAGATCAACCCGCGCACCGGGCGAGTACACACGAGCTACCATCAGGCCGTGGCCGCGACCGGACGCCTGTCATCCTCCGATCCGAATCTCCAAAACATACCGGTGCGTACGGAGGAGGGGCGGCGCATACGGCGGGCTTTCGTGGCGCCGCCCGGAAGCCGCTTGGTGGCGGCCGACTACTCACAAATCGAGCTTCGGATCATGGCGCATCTTTCGGGCGATCCGTTGCTGCGGCAAGCCTTTGCCGACGGCCAGGACGTGCATCGCGCCACCGCTGCCGAGATCTTCGGGCTCAAACCGGAAACGGTCGGCGCCGAGCAACGGCGGGCGGCCAAGGCCATCAATTTCGGCCTCATCTACGGTATGTCCGCCTTCGGACTGGCCCGTCAGCTTGGGATCGATCGCGGCGCGGCCCAGGACTACATCGACCGCTATTTTTCCCGCTATCCGGGGGTAAAAGCTTTCATGGAAGAGATCCGCGAGCGCGCCCGACGGCAAGGTTACATCGAGACGCTCTATAACCGCCGCCTGTATCTGCCGGAGATCAATTCCCGGAACACCCAGCGCCGTCAGTACGCGGAACGCACGGCCATCAATGCTCCGATGCAGGGGACCGCCGCCGACATCATCAAACGGGCAATGATCGAAGTCGATCGCTGGCTCCATGAGGAGAGGATCAGCGCTAAGCTGATTATGCAGGTCCACGACGAGCTGGTGCTCGAAACCGCGGAGGATGCGGTCGAGCAGGTGCGCGCGATGCTCGCAAGCATTATGGCTGGGGCCGCCGAGCTTGCGGCACCCTTGGTAGTGGATATCGGCGTGGGCGCTAACTGGGACGAAGCGCATTGAGCGCGCGGATGTGTCCGCGGCGATGCATTCCCTGCGGTCTTTTCACCGACCCGGCGATGGGGTTGTTAAAAGCGGAAAGGCGCAAATGCCGCCTAAGTGGCAGAAATCCGTAAAGCGGTCAGCTCTCATACTGCGAAGGATAGGGCAACGGCTGTAACCATCGAGTGTTGCCACTTAACTAGTGTATCAATGACTCAATGGCTGGCCCGGCTCGAACCAAATCCGTACTGTCTAGATCGTAGCATGGGACGCAGCGCGCAATGTGTACCGCTGCATCAATACCATCCCCGGAGTGCGCCAAGACGTTTAATGCGTTGGCGTACAAACGCACAGCTGCCTCGGCGCTCCCGATTTCGCTTAAGAAAGCCTTTGTGCCGGTGCCGCCCCGGCGATGAATAAATACCACGGCGGCGAGCGGAACAGGTCTAGATAATGCGGTCTCCGGAAGGCAATCGGTAGGGATATGAATGGTGTTCAGGGTGCGAATCGCCCCCTTAGGTAGTTTGAACGGTTCCGGGGGTTCCGCCTTAAGACATAAGGCATGCGGATACGGCGTAACGTGCAGTGTGATCAAGTCCAAAGGTGCAAGCTCATCGCTCAGATAACGGAAACCCGCGTGCAGGAGCGCCAGTGTCAGCGTGGATTTCCCAGTTCCCGAAGGTGCCGCAAGGATCACTGCCTTGCCGTGCCGCTCGACGACCGCCGCGTGCACAAAAAATAGGTCGGGTCTCTGATACTGTAGCTCTATGGTGAGATCCTTTTCGAAGAAAAATAAAAACTCTGAATCATTCCTAGATATTAAACTGCATGCCCCGTCTCTGGATATGCAAATGGATCCCTCAGCGGGCTTACGCTCAACCCGATACGAGATAGCGGGAACGGAAGTGCAAGTCGTGGCCGTCATTCGCCCGTATCCGGCCACAAGTAGCCGATAGGCTTCTGGATCAAGACAGGATATCTGGACCGTGCGTCCACAGACTGACAGCACGATCTCCTTCCTGACAGCGACGCCGGGTTTAGGTTGCTTAGTCACGTTAAGAAGCGAAAAGAGAGCAGCTCAATGGCTTTCAGCAAGCTCGGGTCCACCCCCATGCCTAACTCGCATTGTCGCCAATGGGCGACGATGATTTGGTGGATCGCGCTCGGTGATCCCGTCCTGCTACCCAGTCCTGGCAACGTCTTGTACGCCGCCAGGACCGGTGATGAATTTTAGGTTTAGGCTTTACCTTAGAGCTGTCACAGACCCACGCTTCCAAACCACCGGGGAAGTAAGGATAGAGTTTACCTCCTAGCGAGCTGCTTCTTGGCTCTACGTTTCCTAGCTCTGCGCATCTTGGCCTTGCGCATCTTGAGGCGCAACTTTTTCAACCTCTTCTTGCTCTTCTTGACGGGTAGAGTCTCGCCGATTTCACCACCGCTGTAACCGTTGCCGCCTCCTTCGTCGGATCCGTGATTATTTTCCTGATTGGTTCCATGATCGTCTTCTTTGTCGGATCCGAGAGGGGAACCCGATCCCGCCATCGCGAACGATGGCGCGACCGCCATAGTCAATATCGCAGGCGTTACGTAGGCTGTGGTTTTTAGAAAGTTCCGTTTTGAAACATCATGGTCCTTCATCTGGTCTTTCATCGCACCCTCCTTTGGGTAATTCTTATGGCTCGATACGAGCGGATTCCAACTTAGATCTAAGCATG
>JBOIDM010000338.1:0-3748 GCA_050740575.1 Gammaproteobacteria bacterium | reverse complement strand
TTGCAAGGAGTGAAACACGACGATTTCGTCGATGCGGTTGATGAATTCGGGCCGAAAAAAGTTCGTGACGCTCTCCATCACCGCCTTGCGCATGCTCTCGTAATGTTCCTCCCCGGCCATCTCCTGGATGAATTGCGAGCCGAGATTCGAGGTCATCACGATGACGGTATTACGGAAGTCCACGGTCCTGCCGTGGCCGTCCGTCAGCCGCCCGTCATCGAGGATCTGGAGTAAGACGTTGAAGACTTCCGGATGGGCCTTCTCGACCTCATCCAGCAGCACCACCGAATAGGGCTTGCGCCGCACCGCTTCGGTCAAATAACCGCCTTCCTCGTAACCGACATAACCGGGTGGCGCCCCGATGAGACGCGCCACCGTATGTTTCTCCATGTACTCGGACATGTCGATGCGCACCATCGCCTCTTCGGTATCGAACAGGAACTCGGCCAAGGCCTTACACAATTCCGTCTTACCGATTCCAGTCGGCCCGAGGAACAAGAAGGAACCGTAGGGGCGGTTGGGATCGGCGATCCCCGCCCGCGCCCGGCGGATAGCGTCGGCGACCAGCGTCACGGCCTGGTCCTGACCGACGACCCGCCGGTGCAGCGCTTCTTCCATGCGCTTCAGCTTCTCGCGTTCCCCCTCCAGCATCCTGGACACCGGGACCCCGGTCCACTTGGAAACCACCTCGGCGATCTCCTCCTCGGTGACTTTGTCACGGAGCAGGGTCATTTCCTGCGTCTCCGCCTGCGCCGCCTGCTCGAGCTGCTTGGTCAGCTCGGGAATACGCCCGTACTGCAGTTCCGACATGCGCGCCAGATCCCCCGCGCGCCGGGCGTTCTCGAATTCCAGCCGCGCCTGTTCGAGCCGTTCCTTCACCGTGTGCGTACCCTGCAAGCGCGCTTTTTCCGCCTTCCAAACCTCTTCGAGATCGCTGTATGCCCGTTCCAGCTTGGTTATTTCGGCCTCCAGGTTATCGAGCCTCTTCTTCGAGGCCGCATCGGCCTCTTTTCTCAACGCCTCGCGTTCGATTTTTAACTGGATTAACCTGCGTTCGAGCCGGTCCATTTCTTCGGGCTTCGAGTCGATCTCGATGCTGATGCGGCTCGCAGCTTCGTCGATGAGATCGATGGCCTTGTCCGGCAACTGCCGATCGGTGATATACCGGTGCGACAGCGTCGCCGCCGCGACGATCGCGGGATCGGTGATCTGCACGCCATGGTGCACTTCGTAACGCTCCTTGAGTCCGCGCAGTATCGCGATCGTGTCTTCGACGTTAGGCTCATTGACCAGGATCTTCTGAAAGCGGCGTTCCAAGGCCGCGTCTTTCTCGACGTACTTTCGATATTCATCCAAGGTGGTCGCCCCGACACAGTGAAGCTCGCCGCGCGCCAGCGCCGGCTTGAGCATGTTGCCGGCATCCATGGCGCCCTCGGCCTTGCCGGCGCCGACCATGGTGTGCAATTCGTCGATAAAGAGGATGATCTGACCTTCCTGTTTGGCCAGATCCTTGAGCACTGCCTTGAGCCGCTCCTCGAACTCGCCCCGATACTTGGCGCCCGCGATCAGCGCGCCGAGATCGAGCGCCAGGAGCCGCTTGCCCTTGAGTCCTTCCGGCACCTCGCCATTCACGATGCGCTGTGCTAGGCCTTCGACTATCGCCGTCTTGCCCACGCCCGGCTCACCGATCAAAACGGGGTTATTCTTGGTGCGGCGCTGTAGTACCTGAATCGTTCTGCGGATCTCGTCGTCGCGTCCGATGACCGGATCCAGTTTTCCCTCCGCTGCGCGCGCGGTCAGGTCGATCGTATAGCGCTCGAGCGCTTGGCGTTGTTCCTCGGCGCCCGGATCCTGGACTTTCTGCCCCCCGCGCACGCGCTCGATGGCTTCGGTCAGACGACGTTTATCGGCGCCCGCCGCCCGCAATAGATCCCCTAGCTGACCGCGGCCCTCGAGCGCCGCCAGGACAAACAGTTCGCTCGCGATGTACTGATCCTTGCGCTGTTGAGCCAGTTTGTCGGTGACGTTCAAGAGCCGCTCAAGCTCGCGCGAGACGTGGACATCGCCCCCCGTGCCTTCGACCCGAGGCAAGCTCTCCAGAGCGCCATCGAGCCTTGCGCGCAGAGCATCCGCATTGATCCCCGCCTGTCCTAGGAGATTCCGCACCGCACCGTCTTCCTGATCGAGCAGCGCGGCCATGACATGCACAGGCTCGATGAATTGATGATCGCGCCCGACGGCAAGGCTTTGGGCATCCCCGAGCGCTGTTTGAAATTTGGTCGTCAGTTTGTCCGAACGCATAATGCAATGCTCATGGATATCTTCTGCTCAGATAAGGGCAAGCGGGCGATATTCAAGGGCAGTCACCGCGCAAGCTTCTCGTTCAAGGAAGCATCGTGCTCAATCCGTAGACGAGACCGATCCCGGCGCTCATGAGAAAAACCTGCTGCACCGACTCGCGCGGCTCGGTGCGTTGATGCAGGCCGGGGATCAGATCGGCCACCGCGACATAGATGAAGCTCGCGGCCGCGACCGACAACACATACGGGAGGGCCCTGGCGGCGCCCGCAAGGCTGACCCACGCAACCACGGCGCCGAACACGGTCCCGAGGCTCACCGCGAGGTTATACCCGAAGGCCTGGCGGCGTGTGTAACCGCTTTGCAGTAGGATCGCAAAATCCCCGACCTCTTGGGGGATCTCGTGCGCGACGACCGCCAGGCTGGTCAACACACCGAGCTTATAATCGGTGAGAAACGCCGTGCCGATCAGGATCCCGTCGACGAAATTGTGGATCCCGTCGCCGACCAATATCAGCGTCCCGGCCGCAGGTCCCCGCCCGTTATTCGGAGCGTCGCTATGCCGCTCGCAGTGCTCCTCATGGCAGTGACGCCAAATCACCATCTTCTCGAGAAGGAAGAACAACACCAACCCGAACAAGACGCACAAGGTAATCAAATGGGCGTCTTCGCGCGCCACCGCTTCGAGGGCTTCCGGGAGCAAGCCGAGAAACGCCGCTCCCAGCAAGGCTCCGGTCGCGAGACTCACCAGATGCGGCAATAGTTGCGCACGTACGCGGTCGGGAACCAGCAAGAATCCCGCGGCCGCCAGGACGCTCACGACCCCGGCAAGCAAGCTGAAGGTGATGATCGGGACCAGGGTATTCATTACTTATCGCATTGGGAATCACAGCCAGCGCCTTACCCCGGCCTTGTACTCCTGGTAGGTGGAACCGAATCTCCTTTCCAGATAACGTTCCTCTCGGACGATCACACCCCAATGCAAGAGCCATAGCACGCCGGGGAGCAACAGCACGGGCCAAAGCGAATTCAAAAGCGCGGCCCCGCCGAGGTAGATCACTGTCAGCGCAAGATACAGCGGATTACGGGAGAATCGAAACGGCCCATTGGTCACCAAGGCCATTGTTTGCGCATACGGGTTGACCGGCGTGCGTGCGCGGCGGAAGGCCAAGACTCCGGACGCCGCGATCAGCACACCCAAGGCGATCGACGACCACCCTACGCATGTGCCTAAAAACTCCGGAAGCAACGCACTCGGGGCATATCTTTCGATGAGATACCCCAGCGCGAAACCGCCGACATAGATGAGCGGCGGCGGCGCGGCGACCCCGGGTTTATCGGACACTTCTTCCTGCACGGAGGGATTGTCTCATACAAACCTGGGTGGAAAGCAGCGGAACCTGGGGGCGGTATTCGAGACCATCCCCACGCGCTGGGCACGGAGGACACG
>JBOIDM010000337.1:0-4704 GCA_050740575.1 Gammaproteobacteria bacterium | reverse complement strand
CTCATGGCCGCGGTACCGAAGCGATTTAGGCAAGATGCGCATCACTGGCTAATCTTGCACGGGCGCTACGTCTGTCAAGCGCGAAAACCGCTATGCGGCGAATGTGTCATCCGCGATATCTGCGAGTGGAACGAGAAAACGGAGATAGGGTCCGTTTAGCCATGCTGGTGCAAGATCAACTGTCGGGAAGGAAGTATTTTTTTACCAGCCATTGCTACGGGATCGAGAGCGGGCTTTGTCGAGGCAAGCGCGATGCACCCAGACTCTTCCGTATGAGCGGCGCTATCTAGAATGCTTAAAAAACCGGCAGCGGTAACCTACCCGCTTGCTCTATCGGGCATCCCACGGGCTCGATGCGATGGCTTAAGCCGCGAGAAACTCCATTTTTATACCGGCCAATTCAATAACATCACGATCTCTGAGCTGATGACTCCGTGCCCCGATCGCTTGCCCGTTGATAACCGGATAGATCGGTTGTTCGGCGGTCCCGCCCTCAATATGCGTAATGAAATAACCTTGTGGGCGCCGCGATATCACAGCAACCTGGACGCCCGGTTTACCCAAGGTAATCGAGGCCTTGATCAGCTCGAGCTGCTTGCCGGCAACAGGCCCATTTAAAATGTTTAACCGCCCCAATGGCGAGTTCGTGGGCTGCAAGCTCGGCGAAGCTGCCGCACCCAAGCTTGGCCCAATGGATGTATGACCAATGGCCTTCGCGAGCGCCGCGGCAGCTGTGGCCGTTCCGGGGCGCATAATTATGGTTTTTTCGAACTCGTCGTCGTCGGCGGTAGCGTGTTCGTTGACATACCGGATCTCGTGCTTGCCGATGCTGATGATATCGCCGTTTCGCAGGGCGTGTTTCTTTATGACCTTGCCGTTGACGAATGTCCCGTTCGTGCTCCCGAGATCCTCAAGAAAGGAGTCGTCCAAAATTGTGATGACCAGGGCATGTTTACCGCTCACCGCGAGATTATCGACCGGAATATCGTTGTCCGCCTTGCGGCCAATCGTCATGCGTTCTTTGGTAAGCGGATAATCTCCTTGTACCACGCCGTTTAGACTAAGGACAAGTTTTGACATAAGGACGCTCTATACGATTAAACTAACCATCGCTGTAATTTAATGGGCCAACGAAAACCCGCTTTCCGATACGCACGCAGCCTAGCGATGACGAGAGAAATATTATCATGACCCCCGCGCTCATTGGCTAGAGCTATTAATCGGTCCCCAGCCCCTACAAGATTAGCATTATATTCGCGCAGGGTTAAGTGAATTTCTTCATTATTCACCATATCGTGCAGACCGTCGGTACACAAGACGTAGATGTCCCCGGGATATAAACTTTCCTCGTAGATATCGACCCGGACAGCTTCGTCGATCCCGAGCGCTCGGGTGACCAGGTTTTTCGGAGCTGCCGCCGCGGCCTGCTCCGGCGTCATACCGGCCTGATCGATCAGTTCCTGGACTACCGAATGGTCGGTGGTAATCTGCTTGAACGAAGTGTCCCGAAGACGATAAAGCCTGGAATCGCCGACGTGTCCCACGGTGACGTTGTGTCCCTGAAATAAACAGGCGATTACCGTGGTTCCCATCCCTTGGCATTGTGCTTCGGTTTGTCCGGTTCGGTAGATCATCGAATTGGCGTGCGTGATCGCTTGGTCAACGATGGAAGATTGTCCCGACGCGCCGCGGCGTCGCCCGGAAAGGCGAGCCGAGTCTAACGCCTTGCGCAGATGGCTCATCACCGAAGAAACTGCAATGGCGCTCGCCACCTCCCCGGATCGATACCCCCCCATGCCATCTGCCACCACCGCTAAACCCAGCCGCGCGTCGCTCGCGGTACTATCCTCGTTATTGGGGCGTCTGCGGCCCCTGTCCGAAAGATTTATGATTTCAAGATCCCCGGCTTGAAACATGACGCCTCGCTTATAAACGAATCTGGTTTAGCCCTGAAAGCAGGTCACGTGCCATTTCCGCACCGCGTTGGTACCTTTCAGAGGGCGATTTCCGTAACGCTTTGTCGATGATCGCTGCTAGGTAGGGTGCGGTGCGCGCCAAGGCGGGACAATCGTCGAATAGGTGGGTTGGCGCATCGTGCACAATTTTGTGCATCAGGGCATCAATCGTTCCCGCGGCAAACGGCAGGGTACCGGTGGTAAGCTGGTGGAGCATCACCCCTAAGGAGAAGAGGTCGGAGCGGCCGTCTGTCGGATCCTGGAGGACCTGTTCAGGGGACATGTAATAAGGAGTGCCGCCAGCCATTCCGGCCGTTCCGCCATGCGCGTCGATGACGTGGGCGATGCCGAAATCGGTGATCTTGATCGTATTCTTCGAAGCCGCATACATCATGTTGCCGGGCTTAATGTCCCGGTGGGCGACCTGTTGGCGATGCGCATAATCGAGGGCGCGCGCCACGGTGGCAACCAAGAATAGTGTTTTCCTTAACGGCAGCAAGTTATTCTTTTTGGTGTAGGGTGCGAGCGTGGTTCCCTCGAGGTATTCCATCCCGATATACGCCAAATCGTGCTCATCCCCCGCTTCATACACCGCCACGATGTTCGGGTGCTGTAGACGCCCGATGGTCTCGGCCTCGCGGAATAGACGCGATTTTATCTCATCGAGTTGCGCTTCTTCCAAGATTTCCGCTAAACAGATGGTCTTAACCGCAACGTAGCGATCGGCTGCCCGATCAAGGCCCAGGTACACCACGCCCATTGTTCCACGCCCCAGCTCCCTCTGTAACTGGTAACGACCAAGCAGCGGTTTATGCGAGGATTGCGTCATGTGCAAGGGTGGATAGATTGTCGCGAGGTGCTCGGCGGGTCGGCGCCGAATCAATTACACCACTGTTCCACCGCTTCGCGCGCGCCTTGTTCGGCCTTGGCGCGCTCGTGGTGCTCAAGGACCACGCGCTTTCCAACAGCATCTTTTCGATAAAGCGAGGATGCGTGTTCGAAGTCGAATAGCTGTCTACGGGCAAGCAGGCAATTTTTTTTGCGTTTCACTTTCTCTAGGCGTTTCTCTTGCATCACGGCAGCCTTCTCCTGGCGTACTTCCTCGAAAACCTTTAACAGCCTTTCTCGGCGCTTAAACCGTTCTTGGTCGCGCATATCGCCTAAGGGCTTCGCGGTTAGGGTAAGATTCACGGCGTCTTTATTTTGCGGCCGCTCCCCGTAATGCGCGGCTCCATGATCATCGACCCATTTATAGATCTCTGTTCCGTACAATCCTTGAGCTTGTAGACAAAATGCACCACAGACAACGGTAACCAGCCATCTGCGATTCGCCTCGAGCGACCGGAATTCTTGCATCGGAATCAATGGGGTTCGATAGATAAAAATGGCTGTCCCCGGCCTCGCCGGGGCGGGAGTCACCCACCGCCCGTGTTATCGGCGCGGTAAAAAAATAGATGAAGGATAACTGCGGAACGCGTGGTCGACGCGGCCCGAGCCGGGCACGCGTTACTTCGTGACGAACAGGTAGCGCGACCGCGGACCGACCACCGCTCGCCAGCGCTAGCGCTGCAGCATGTCCAACTTTCCCTTGACCTCGCGCCACTCGTCGGCGTCGGGAGGTGCTGGTTTGCGCTGGTTGATGACGGGCCACGCCTTCGCCAACTCCGTGTTGAGGTCGAGGTAATGCCTTTGTTGTTCGGGTAAATCATCTTCGGAAAGGATTGCATCCACTGGGCACTCCGGTTCACACAGCGTGCAATCGATACACTCGTCGGGGTCTATGACCAGCATATTGGGGCCTTCATGGAAGCAATCGACGGGGCACACCTCCACACAGTCCGTGTACTTGCACTTTATACAGGGTTCCGTAACGACGAACGTCATTGCTTGCTTTTCTCCAAAAGTTCTCTAGTGATTATAACCGGGAATAGGGCCGATGCGCTAAGCATCGCGCATCGGCGCGGCTATTCCACCAGCGCACGCAAGCGATAAATCTCTTCCAAGGCGCGGCGCGGGCTCAAGGCATCAGGTTCCAAGGCGCGCAACACCGTGACGGCTGACGGTTCCGTGCTCGAATCGAATAACTCCATCTGTGGCACGGACTGTTGAGGCTTCTGGAACCGCCACTGGCGTTCCAGCTGCTGCAGCTTGTCCCGGGCGCGGCTTACCACGGCGCCCGGGACGCCGGCCATCCGCGCCACCTGCAGTCCGTAGCTTTGATTTGCCGGACCTTCTTGCACCGAGTGCAGGAAAACGAGGCGATTACCGTGTTCCACGGCATCGAAATGCACATTCGCTACCCCTTCCAGTTCGACCGCCAACTCCGTTAACTCGAAATAGTGCGTCGCGAACAGAGTATAGGAGCGTATTTCTCGCGCTAAGTGTTCGGCGGTCGCCCACGCGAGCGACAGACCATCGAAGGTGCTGGTGCCTCGTCCGATCTCATCGATCAAGACCAGGCTCTGCGACGTCGCGTTATTGAGGATACTAGCGGTCTCGGTCATTTCGACCATGAAGGTGGAATGCCCGCTCGCCAAATCATCCGCCGCGCCGATGCGCGTAAAGACGCGATCCAGCTTACCCATCTTCGCCTTCGCGGCGGGTACGTAACTCCCGCTGTAAGCGAGAATCACGATCAATGCTGTCTGGCGCATATAGGTCGATTTACCGCCCATGTTCGGGCCGGTGATCATCAGCATCCGCGTGCGCGCGTCGAGCCGGCAGTCGTTGGCCATGAACTCGCCCGCGC
>JBOIDM010000336.1:0-1939 GCA_050740575.1 Gammaproteobacteria bacterium | reverse complement strand
AGCACGATGGTCTCCGAGCGCTCCGGCCCGGTCGAGATCATATCGATGGAGGTCTCGGTGATCGCGGCCAAGCGCTCCAGGTAAACCTTGGCATTATCGGGCAGATCGGAATAAGAGGTGATGCCTTCCGTCGATGCGTGCCAGCCGGGCAGATCCTCGTAGACGGGTTCGCAGTGCGCGAAAGCCTCCGCGCCGGAGGGCGGCGTCGACCGCAGCCCGCCTTCGTAGTTGTAGCCCACGCACACCCGTATCGTGTCCAAGCGGTCGAGGACATCGAGCTTGGTGATGCATAACCCGGAAATACTGTTGATCTGACACGATCGCCGTAGCGGTACGGCGTCAAACCAACCGCAACGTCGGCGGCGCCCCGTAGTGGCCCCGAACTCGTGGCCCCGGCGTGCGAGGTACTCGCCCATCTCATCGGCAAGCTCGGTCGGAAACGGGCCGGACCCGACGCGCGTCGTATAGGCTTTGGTAATTCCGAGCACGTAATCGAAACAGCGCGGACCCACGCCCGTCCCCGTGGCCGCGCCGCCGGCTGTGGTATTGGAAGAGGTCACATAGGGATAGGTGCCGTGGTCGATGTCGAGGAGCGTACCCTGCGCCCCTTCGAATAATACGTTTTCATCACGGCGATGATAATCGTTCAAAAGCCCCGTGACATCGGCCGTGAGCGGGATAAGCTCCTCGGCATAGCCGAGGTGCTCATCGAGGAGCGCCTGGAAATCCAGCGGCTTGCACTGATAATAATGCTTGAGCACGAAATTATGAAAATCGAGCACTTCCCCGAGCTTGGCCGCAAAGCGCTCGCGGTGGCGTAGGTCCCCCATCCGCAGGGCGCGGCGCGCGGCCTTGTCTTCATAGGCCGGTCCGATGCCCCTTCCCGTGGTTCCGAGCGCGGCACTTCCCCGGGCTTTCTCGCGCGCGATGTCGAGCTCGACGTGATAGGGAAGGATGAGGGGGCAGGCTTCGCTGACTTTTAGACGAGCGCGCGCTGCGATGCCCATCTGCTCGAGCCGGGCGATCTCTTCGAGCAGCGCTTGAGGCGAGACAACCACGCCGTTGCCGATGAGACACTGGACATCGGGGCGCAATATGCCGGATGGAATCAAGTGCAGGATAGTCTTGGTCCCGTCGATGACGACGGTGTGCCCCGCGTTATGACCGCCCTGGAAACGCGCGACGGCGGCGACGCGCTCGGTAAGGAGATCGACGATCTTGCCCTTGCCCTCATCGCCCCATTGCGTGCCGATGATCACAAGCCTTTTTCCCATGACGGCCGCGTCCTAAGCTATTACTTACCCTTGCGGGACATCGGTCATCTGCCACTGACCGTCTACGTGTTTCAACATTTTGTTACACCCGAGTTCAGCCGCGCCTCCGGCTTGACCGGGTAAGGCGTAGACCACGCGCCGGCCGCTAAGCCTTAAGTCCGCGACGGCCGCGGCTAAGCGAACATCTTCAGACCAGGGCGCGAAGACCGCGTCTTGCGCCTCCCCGGACACGGGGCCGGATCCAACCAGCAGTTTCAGATCGGTGCTAAAGCCGGTCGCCGGACGCGCCCTGCCGAAGACGCGACCGATATCGTCGTAGCGGCCACCCTTCGCAAGGGCCTGGCCCTGACCCGGGACATAGGCCGCGAACATCACGCCGGTATGGTAGTGATAACCGCGCAAATCCGCGAGGTCGAAATGCAGCTCGGCGGCGGGCGCGCGCTGTGCAAGCAGGCGCGCGATTTCCTGCAAATCGGCAAGCGCCTCGATGACACTCCGGCTTGCGTCGGCGAGAATCTCTTGGGCCTGCGTCAAGATCGAGCCCCCGCCGTTAAGCGAGGGAAGCGCACGGATCGACTCGGCGGCCGGCGGCGCGACGTTCCAATCGTTTAAATATCGGTTGATCTCCGGACTAGCCTTGCGCTGTAGGGCATCAAATAAGGTGC
>JBOIDM010000335.1:0-2580 GCA_050740575.1 Gammaproteobacteria bacterium | reverse complement strand
TACCGTGCAATTCTATGAGCCGCTCCCGAGGCGTGCCGGCACGAGCATGCAAGCCATCCACGTTTTGGGTCACGAGCTTACAGAGTTTGGTTGCCCGCTCGAGTTTGACGATGGCGTGATGCACGCGGTTCGGTCGGGCATCGCGAAATGCCTCCCAGCCCTCCAGCTTGTAGTCCCAATACGCGATGCGCGCCGTTACCGAGCCCATGAACTCCTGGTAGTAGACCGGGGTTCGTCGAGTCCACACCCCTTGAGGTCCCCGATAGTCGGGGATGCCGCTGGCGGTTGAAATACCGGCCCCGGTGAACACGAAGATGTTGCTTGCATCGCGCAGAAATTCAATGAGCGCAATGAGTTGATTGTCTTTCACACGATAATCGATGCGCTCGTCTCGTTGCTGGCGCTGCCTATTCACATGCTGCAAGAAATCGCCAATGATAGTCGTTTCGAGGTGTCGGAACCGAGGCGAAATTTTAAACCAATCGAACTCCGCATGCTTACATGAGCGACCGTCCCTCGGCTTGGAACGCAACCGCATTAGCGGGGAGTGTCAGAGAAGCCCGCGCTCGGCGAACGAGACCACCTCGGTCCCGCCGATAACGATGTGATCGATGACGCGGATATCGAGGAGGCTGAGGACCTCTTTAAGCCGCTGCGTTAAAAGCTCGTCGGCGCGAGATGGTGTCGGGTCGGTGCTGGGGTGATTGTGATAAATCAGAACCGCTGCGGCGTTCATCCGTAGGGCGGCCTTCGCAACCTCGCGAGGATGCACGGTACAACCGTCGATGGTGCCGCGGAAGAGATCCTCAAACCCGAGCACACGGTGTCTATTGTCGAGATACACGAGTCCGAAGATCTCGTGCTCTAGTGTGGCGGTACGCAGTTGCACGGCACGCCTCGCATCGGTCGGGTTGGAGAGCAGGTCGCCCTCGCGTACACAGCGGGCCTCGAGGATGGCCGCCGCGCGTATCAAGATGGCGTCGTCGCCGAGCGATCCGGGATCGTAGAAGGCGCTGGTCTCGTCTAGACGTGGTTTACGTTTGTCACGGTGTGTCATTGCTGGTTCTCCGGTGGTGGCTGTTGCCCTCATCGGGATGCGTGCACCGCCGCCGGCGCCGTAGGCGCGCGGCCCTGCGGCCGTGCCAGCTTGCCTTATCGCTGGCGCGGGTGCGGTTTCTCGGACGCGAGGCGCGGGCACGCTGGGGCAACAGCAACGGATGGAGGTCCATGACGCCTCCACAGACGGACAAGCGGCAAGAGTAGAGACGTAACCCGGCAGGCGACACCTGAGAGACACTGCCGCAGCACCCAGCCGCGTGATAGTGTCCGTACAGGAAGGGAGGGAACGGGAGCGCACGCTTGGCCCGGTAAGACTGGGTTTCCAGCACAACGCGCGGAAAAGCCATTAATATGACTGGCATGGCTGGGAATGGGCCGTTATAGTTAAACGGTTTGCGGGAAAACGGTTTATCGGGAGTGGTACCAGGAACGATGGCGCGGCAAAAGAAAGAAACCAAAAGGCACATCGAAAACTACGTCCATGAGGGCGAGAAGCGGCTGATGGCGGCGGTGTTCGATTATTACGAACTGGCTCACCCCAAGGAAGGCGTTGCAAGCGGGTTCAAATACAAGACCGTTCCGCACACTACCCTGAAATCTATCGCCAACAACCCGGAAATCCGCGAGGGCCTAACCCGCGAGCAGATCGACGCGGCGATCAGCAAATATGCCGATCAGGAAACCCTGTATGACCAGCCCCAGGCCGACAAGAAAAAGACCCGCGTGACCGGCCCCTTCACCGTGGAGGCCGTGCCTGCCCCGGCGGTGAAGCCTCTGGATGAGATCAAGGACGCGCCTGGTGATTACGAGGCGGACGCGGCGATAGCGAGGGCAGGGGAAACACGCCGCCAAGGTGACTGGCGCGACGAACTGTTAAGAACCGGTATTCGCGGCAAGAGCGGGCAGCGAATTGAATTCTCCCGCGTCGAAGTGCTGGCCGGTACGCGTTGGCTTCAGGCCGACGCCGAAACGAAGGAAGACAAGCCGCAGCGCGTTGTCGTGTCTTTCGGCCCCGACCATGCGCCGCTCGAACAGCGCCAGGTGGCCCTTGCCATCGAGGAGACGCAGCAGCTTGTTCCGAAGCCCAAGATCATCCTCTTTGCCGCTTTCCAGTTTGACCCGGAGGCCGCCAAGGACATTGACGAAACGAACTGGCCGGGCGTCACTTTGCTGAAAGCGCAGATGAACGCCGATCTTCTGACCGAAGACCTCAAGAAGAAGCGCGCCAGCAACGAAAGCTTCTGGCTGATCAGACAGCCAGACGTAACCTTTGATGAGATTGCGGAGGGTGAGGACAAGGGCAAATTCCGCGTCACGGTGAACGGGTTTGATTATTACAACACCCGAACCGGGGAGATCGAATCCGGTGGCGCGGGCAAGATCGCCATGTGGATGCTGGACCCCGATTACGACGGGCGCAGCCTGTTTCCGCGCCAGGTGTTTTTCCCGATGGCGGGGGATAAGGTCGGATGGGCGATACTGGCCAAGAACCTGAAGGCCGAGATTGACGAAGTCCTGATC
>JBOIDM010000334.1:0-4168 GCA_050740575.1 Gammaproteobacteria bacterium | reverse complement strand
GCTGAACGCTTTTTGCATGTGCTCCAGGCCCTGCATATGAAACAGGGATTTCATCAAGCTCAGCGGTTCAAACCCCGCGACGCCTTTATTCATGTTCTCCTGCATGACCCGGATCAATTCTTGTTGTAACGGTTGAATAGCGGGCCACCCAAAAAACTCACGTACCTCGTCAGGCGTCGCCTCTATATCGATGGATATTTTCATGCTGTTTCCTCGCCGCTTTGTTTAATACTATCACTATGCTACTTTTAATCTAATCTAGGAGGTAGACGTGACGAATAGTTCAGATACCCCGCCTGATGCTCAAACGACGGTGGTGAATACATCCGACGCCCGGTCCTCACCCGCGACGGGCATCGCAGAGATCGCGCAGGGTATGGTCCAGCTCGGTAACGGACTCGCCTCGATTGCCGATGGCCTGGCGAAGACCGGGCATATAATTTCCCCAATGCAGGACATGCTCACAGAGCTTGTCGCTGCGTTGCAGGAGGTTCAGAAAGACACGAGACGCCTCGGCGGCTTCAAAGGCCTCCTGCACCTTGCGCGGGACAAAGACTTACAACGGACGATACAATTACTCAAAGTGATCCCGATCCTGCTCGACCGGCTTAGCGTCGGTCAAAAGTGAAATGTTACGCCGGAGATAAGGTCTTAAGAGAGACTATTGAGGAATACAGCCGCGGCATAACGCGTACTATGGCTGTTAACCGTCAGGATGCGTATTAAAGACGAAGACCTGTAACGCGTAAGGCTACCTTAATGCCGATGACTGCGGCTACCGGCGAGCTACGCTCTGAAAGTACCGGCTGGTCGAGCCAGTTCGCCAAGAAACTGCTGGTGCAGGTCGGCGCGCTCGTAAGCCTGGCCATCGTCTCTCTCGCCCTATGGGTGGCCTACCGTACGCTGCATGCGATCCAGCTCGCCGACGTTGTTGCGCATGCACGGGCGCTACCTGCCGCATCGATATTCCTCGCCTTCGGAGCGATGGCCGCGAGTTACGCTGCCGTTACCGGCTTTGATGTCGTGGCGCTACGGCATATCAATCGTCCCTTGCCCTATGCGCGCGCGGGGCTTGCGGGTTTTCTCGCTTCTTCCTTTGGGAATAATCTCGGTTTCGCGGTGGTCACGGGAGGCGCGATCCGTTACCGAATCTATTCGCAGGCGGGATTATCCGCGGTTGAGATCGCGGGCGTGAGCGCGATGTGTACGCTGACGGCAACCTTGGGTATTGGTTTCATCCTCACCCTCTCGATGCTGTTCGGGGCGGGGGAAGTCACTGAGTCGTCTCTCCATCTGCCGCCTTCGGTGCGGCATGTGCTAGGCGGACTCATGCTGGCGGTCATGGCGGCTTATATCACGGTCGCCGCCTTCTGGCCCATGAACATACGAACCAAGACCTGGTCGCTTCGGCTTCCCTCCGCAAAGACGACCTGCGCGCAGATCGCGCTCGCAACGATCGATCTGATGCTGGTCGGTACCTTGATCTACGCCCTGTTGCCCGCACACACGGGTACCAACTTCTTCCTGTTCCTCGGCGTGTTTGCGCTGGCCCTCGTGGCGGGAGCCGTCAGCAATGTTCCCGGGGGTATTGGTGTTTTCGAGTCCGTGATGTTGCTGGGCCTGCCGGAAGTCGCTCCAGCGGCGCTGCTCGGCGCCATGCTATTGTTCCGTTGCATTTATTATCTTGTGCCCTTGGGGCTGGCGGCCGTGATGCTTGCCGTGCACGAGGCTACACTACAGCGAGCCCGCATCGAGCGAGTGCGCGATACGGCGGGAGACTGGCTGGCGGAGCTCGGGCCACAGGTGATGGCGCTCATCGTCATCTTCGCGGGCATTGTGTTGCTCTTTTCGGGAGCTGTCCCGGCGCCCTCCGATCGACTGGCCTGGTTGGAGGGTTTCCTGCCCCTCCCGGTAGTCGAACTCTCCCATTTGCTCGCGGGTGCCGCGGGTCTTGGACTCATTATCCTGGCGCGCGGGATCTCGCTACGCCTCAAACCCGCTTATCGTTTGGCCGTGGTCTTACTCGGCATAGGCGTTCTCGCCCTCTTGTCGAGGGGCTTGATCTATGAGGGCGCTATAACCCTCGGCGTGATCCTCATCGTATTGCTGTATACGCGCCCCGAGTTTCAACGCCAAGGATTGCTCTTCGATCAGGGCTATCCGGCCGAATGGGTGTCTACGTTGACGGCGATACTGGCGGTCATGGTCTGGCTCGGTCTCTTCTCTCACAAAGGAATCGAATACTCCCATGAGCTCTGGTGGCGCTTCGAGTTTGATGCCGAGTTGTCCCGCTTCCTGCGTACGACGATAAGCGTACTGGCCCTGACCGGGATCGTGACCTTGGTGAATTTACTCCGGCCCGATCCCATCCCCGATCGGCCCCAGATCACGGCCCTCGGCCAGGTCCGCCGCATCATAAAGAAGGAACCCAGTACCCGCGCGAGTCTCGCCCTACTCGGTGACAAGCGTTTTCTGTTCAGCGATTCAGGGGAGGCTTTCATCATGTATCGGGTCAGAGGCAAGAGCTGGGTCGCGCTCGGAGATCCGGTGGGCCCGCGCGCGGAACACGGGAAGTTGGTCTGGACATTTCGGGAGCTTTGCGATCGCTACGGTGGACAGCCGGTCTTCTATTTAGTCGAGGGCGAGGAGTTGCCATTGTATGTAGACTTGGGACTATCGCTGCTGAAACTCGGCGACGACGCGCGCGTAGCCTTGGCGAGCTTCTCGCTGCAGGGCGGGGATCGGGCAGAGCTGCGCAAAGTCCACAATGCCGTCCTCGAGCAAGGTGTCAGCTTTGCGATCGTGAGTTCGTCCGAGGTCCCGCCATTGATAGCGGAGCTGAAACAGGTCTCCGACGATTGGTTAGCCTATACGAAGACGACTGAAAAAGGTTTTTCCAGGGGAGTCTTTGATCCCGACTATATGGCTAACTTTCCCTGTGCGGTGGTGCGCAAGGACAAGCGTATCGTCGCTTTTGCCATTCTCTGGGTCAGTGCCCACAAAGAGGAACTGGCCCTCGATCTCATGCGTTATCACCGCGATGCTCCCGAGGGTATCCTGGAGTTCATGGTCATGGAGATCATGCTCGGCGGGCGGACGCGGGGCTACCACTGGTTCAATCTAGGGATGGTTCCGCTCGCGGGTCTCGATCGCCAGGCACTCGCGCCCCTTTGGCAACGCGTCGCCGGGATGGTGTATCGACAGAGCGAACACTTTCAAGATACTGAAAGCCACCGCCGGTTCGCGGAAAAACTCGATCCCGTCTGGCAACCGAAATACCTCGCTTCGCCAGGCGGGCTTAAGACGCCGCGGATCCTGCGCGATATCGCGAGTCTTATCGCCCGCGGACAGGCGACCGGATTACCCATTAGCCGAGCAGCGCCAGCATTTCATGCAGCCGGGTGAATTTTTCGCGCGGCTTACCCTTGGGTTTACCCCGCTCGACTTCGGCGGCGTCGAGCCTTAGCCAAGCGTCGTAGTTGACCGCGCGCAAACCGTGCTGTTCGATGAGCGCTAGCACACCGTCCCTCCCGCTTTTCGGGTCCGGTGTCGCGAGTATGTCGAGGTCCGCAAGCAGCGAACCGATGGTTTCCACGCTGCAGGCGCGATTGGTCCCGATGATCCCGGACGGACCGCGTTTTATCCAGCCCGCGCAGTAAAGACCGGGAACGACACTGCCGTTGCTGTCGAGCACGCGTCCGGCGCGGTTGGGTATCACGCCGTTGCGCTCGTCGAAGGGCACCTCGGAGACGGCCACGCCTTTATAGCCGATGCTGCGAAACAAGATCCCGCACTCGATCGTGCCGATCTCCCCCGTGCCTCGCGCCGACTGCTGAAACGGTGCCCCTTGCAGCCGATTGCGTTCCAGCACCACCCGTTCAAGCCGTCCCGCTCCTTCGAGGCGCACGGGGCTGCGCAGGAATTGGAAAATACAGCGGCGATGCCTGCTCGGCGCGCGTCGGGCGAATTCACGGAAGATCTCGACATTCTTAGCGCTGACCACGTTGTTCTTGTCGGCCAGCTCGGCCTCGCTTTCCGGGTTCAGCGTCAGCTCCGAGGGATCGACGTGCGGATCGCAATCGCGGAGCTCACCGAATTCGCGTAATTCGCGGCTGGTGAATTTCGCTTGTGCCGGTCCGCGGCGTCCGATTGCATGGATCTCCCGCAC
>JBOIDM010000333.1:0-4703 GCA_050740575.1 Gammaproteobacteria bacterium | reverse complement strand
CGGTCCTCAACCTTGCCGGGCAGACCAGCATTCTCGAGGACTGCGCGGTATTAGCGCAGACACAGGTTTTCGTCGGCAATGATTCCGGCCTCGGGCATATGGCGAGCGCGGTGGGGACACCGACCCTGACCGTGTTCGGCCCGACGGACGCTTTACGCTACCGCCCCTGGGGTCGGCACGCGGACTGGCTTTGCGAGCCCGAAGGCCGGCTGGAGGCGCTGTCCGGAGCGGCGGTCGCGGCACGCTTGCGCCTGCACCTCGAGGCCTTGGGGTCCGCGGCGGACGCAGCGCCGAATGTAAGATTTCACGCCGCAGGCCCCTAGAAGCAAGGAGTCACCACCGATGCAAGAAATGGGATTAGCGCCTGTCTTTAAGGGGCTACTGGTTTTTTTGCTGAGCAGTTTTATTCCGATAACGGTCGTTTCGTTTCTATGGGTACGCCGCCGCAAAAAGGCCACTGAATTTGCGCGGGTCGTGGATCTGCTGGGCATTGCAGTGAACGTCGCCGAGTTCGCTCAAAACCGCGTTGTGGAGCAATACGCTTCGAGCGATTTTCGTACGCCGGTCGGGTTCGCATTTCTCGTATCGGCACTTGGTTTTTTCTCTCTCTTATTCGGTGCGGACCTGGTGAGCGAGCACCATGCCAAAATTAATTTCCTACTCACTGGCATCTTTCAAGGTGAGCCGCAGGCCATGCAGGAGCTGCGGATCCAGAGTATGGTGGTCATGACAGTGGCGTTCTTAGGCGCCTTCATCTGGTCGGCCCAGAACATTTTGTACCGTCTCAATGCGGGGGATCTCGCTCCGTCGGTTTACTTTAATACCGGTATCCGCATGGTTTTGGCACCGGTCCTGTCGCTCATGGTATCGCATCTGGTGGCGGGGTTCTCGACACTTGAAATGCTGCGTCCTGGCCTTCCTGCGATTGCGTTTCTCGTGGGCTGGTTCCCCGACCAAGCTCTCATGTTTCTGAAGGAGCAGTTTCCGACTATTTTCCGCGACCAGCACAGCGCGCATGGTCTGCCCCTGAGCATGATCGAGGGGGTGAACACCTACGATCGTGCCAGACTAATCGATCTCGGCATCGTAGACGCGCAAAACTTGGCCAACGCAAATTTCATCCAGCTGATCGTTCGTACCGCCTTCAACCCGGCGCAGATCATAGACTGGATTGCACAAGCCCAGCTATATGTCGGTTTCAAGGACGATATTGCGGCGTTGCGCAAGCATCAGATCAGGACCGTGTTCGATATGTTGCCGCTGTGCGAGGACGCGGAATTGCTGGAGCAGATATCAGGGAGCACCAAGATCGACGCTACCGGGCTGCGCCTGTTCTGTCGACGGCTTCGCGACGAACCGGGTGTTGCGCAACTACTGGCTTTCCAGCGCCGGTTGTGCGTCTCGGACAAAGAGCTACTATCGATCAACGTGGATGGCGGCAACAAGCTCGCATAGCTGGACCGCCCGCCCGCCGAGGGAAGTGGTGCGACCGCTATGGGTTCTCCTGGCTGCTCTCGCGCTAGAGGGCTGCGCCGTTGCCCTGGCCCCGCCGATGGTCCACCCGCACACGGTGCATTGTGCTCCCGACGGAAACGATTGTCTCACCCGAGGCCGCGAAGATTTCGGCGCCTACCGGTCTGGCAAGCTACAGGAGATCCGCAATAAGAACCAAGGCTATCGATTGCCGAGCGCCCCGGTCGCCTATCTTCATCCCGAACGTACCACCTACTCCGTATTGCTCATTCACGGACTCAACGATTCTTCCTACTACATGGCGGATGTGGGCGAAGTCTTGTATCGCAACGGTTTCAATGTGATCACCGTCCTGTTGCCTGGACACGGTACCGATACCCGAGACATGTTGGAGGTCACGGCCGAAGAGTGGCGCGCCGAAGTGGAGCTAGGCTTGGAAATAGCATCACTGGTAGGGCGCCAGATCCTACTCGGGGGCTTTTCGTTGGGCGGCGCCCTGGCTCTCGAGCTCGCGGCGCGCCGCCGGGATATACAGGGATTGCTGCTTTTTTCCCCTGCTATCAGGATACGCTCGTTCGAATCCGTTTCCGCTCTGTCCTGCGCTCCGGGTCTTCGCTCCATTGTGATCAATACCGACTTGCCGCCGAACCCCGTCAAGTACAAGTATCGGGTCGGCAACAGCGTATGCCAGCTACATCGCTTGCTAGAGCATAACCTCGATTTAGAGCATCCTGCTGCATGTGGACGGCCAAGCTTGCGTGATCTGGCTCGGCGGGTGCACGTGCCAACCTTCATCGCAGTGTCGTACGCCGACCGGCGTATCTCCCCCGTGGCCATACTGGAATTCGCGGGGAACATTCCAGCACCGGTGCTGGTAACGACCTTCGGCAAAGCGGAAGACCAAAGCGTTCCGGTGTTCGCCAACGGCGGGAAGATCTTAGCAGTGAGCGACGCGAGCCTACCCCATTCGTATCTCATGCGCCGCACGAATCCCTATAACGGACAGGCCAACCCCTGCTTCGACCGTATGGCCGCGCTGCTATCCGGATTCCTGGCCCAGCATTTTCACTCAAATTTCCAGCGGCCCGCGGCGGGCTGGCCGGCCTGCGGGCCGATCCCGGGGGAGTTTCACAGCTCGGAGTGATTGGTTCCGTCGTTAATTTGAGGGATGCGCTCGCATGAACAGGTTTTTTGACAGTCGCGCGATGGTACCGCCACCGGTGTGCCGCTCCGCGTGGTCCGTCCCAAGCTCGACCGTAAGCACGATGACGTTCGCTGATCAGATTGCGCGGACCTCTGCTCGCATGCGAATTACAGCGGCCGCGGTTGCGAGCCGCCCTGTTTGTTCCCACGACCGGCCAGCGTCGGGGAAACCACCGACTGGAAAGTCGTTAGAAGACTGCGGTCCGACCGCGGGATCTCACGACCCGAAACGATGCGACGCGATGCCCTGCGCTTATATCGCTTCGGGTTCGTAATTCGCGGCAAACTCTGATAGGTTTAGGCTATAGATCCACTTTCTTTGGAAGAAAACCAGATGCCTTCTTTATCGATTTTCTGCGGGGTTTTGCTGATCCTGATCGGAATTTTAGGGTACGCGCATGGCGTGATGACCGGCAGAGCAAGTTATACGGCGCTTATTCCGACTATCTTCGGCGCGCTCCTGCTTCTGTTCGGGCTTATCGCGCGAGCGAAAGAAAATCTACGAAAACACTTGATGCACGCGGCTGTCGTCGTAGCCCTGCTCGGATTTATCGCGACCGCCGCACGCCTGATACCGCGTCTTGGCGAACTGACGTTTTCGGGCGCCGAGATCGCGCAGATTTCAATGGCCGCGGTTTGCCTTCTGTTCGTCGTGCTTGCCGTCAAATCGTTCGTCGGCGCGCGTCGAAAGGTCTGATCGGGCAAACCTGCTCTGCCTCGCCTCTACCAACTCTGCTTAGTCATAGTGCATTTCGTCACCGAACCTTCCGCAGGCCGACCTCCAAGTTGCAGGAGACCGCGATTTCACGGACATCTGTCAAAGCGGGAACCAATGCGTTCCGCTTATAGAGTTCATCGACTGAATTGACCGCGAAACTTGCACTGGCAGTAACATTTTCATCGACAACAGGGGTCTCGATCCATTCACACGCGCTCTCAACGATCTCGGGTACCGACCGGTACAAGTGAAGTCTCGATCGTTGACGCGTGCCATAGGGGTGTTGAGCAAGATCGTCAAGAAGATATAGGTCGATTGCGTGAAACATAAGCCCGCCGGGCTTTAGGACGCGTGTGCAGTCTCTCATCGATGACGAGAACAATTCGTGGTGAATGTGTTCTACAACAGAGATCGATATAACGTAGTCAAAGTACTGACTCGGAATGTCGTCAGAAAACGAACCCATATACTCTCTGATAACTCGAATCCCACGACGTTTCTGCGTTTTAATCGGGCCGCCACCAAGTCCTTCAAACTTGTCAATGTTCCAGCACTCGTTGCGCTCTGCCAATAACGGGAGAACGCGCGAGTTGCCGCCCCCGAGCTCCAGGATACGTTTGTTCTCGACCTCGCGAAGGACGTACAGAATGAAGGTATCCTGAATATCTTTTAGTCTGCCTGTGCGCCGCGGCTTGTACATGTACGGACAGATCTTCCGAAGCAGCCTGTCCAATACTTGCCCTGCCTGCATGGTGCGATCTCCATTCGTTGGTGGCTTACCCCTCCTGGAGATCGCAGCGCACGAGTCTAAATAATTCCAGTAGTCCTTCTTCGTAGTCACGCGAAACATTGCATGGACCTCGATATTTGTGAATTACACGGAGATAAATACACACCAAATCAGTCCAGACCCCGCCAACGAGTTTTCGTTTTACGGGTTAAGCGACTAAGAATAAGGATTGTGAGAGGCTTTTATCTACAAAAGGGACGATACGACCGGACCTGTTAGCTGTCAAACACGCTGACAGACGTTTGAGCACCCGAGTGCATCGCGGGTACCGCCACCGGTGTTCCGCTCCGCGTGGTCCGTTATACTCCCGGCTTCCCTCGCTTTCCGGCGCTTCCGATGTCGCACGATCACATCCTTATCCCCGCCTGCCGCGGCGCGCGGCTCAAACCCGAGGCACTGCTGTGGCGGCTGGGCACGAAGGAAGACGCCGAGCGCGTACTGGCTTTTACGGCACGTTTTCGTCCAGCGGAGGTGAGCTGCGCAGACACGATATTCGCGGCGCTCCCGTGACTCTACATC
>JBOIDM010000332.1:0-7019 GCA_050740575.1 Gammaproteobacteria bacterium | reverse complement strand
CGCCTCGCACTCCTCGTCATAGGTCGAATACATGTAGGCGGTGGTGGCGCGAAACTCGCCCGCGCAAGAATCGACCCGCTTATACACAGGGCGGATACCTTGGCGCTCGCGTAACGCCCGGATCCGTTTCTCACGAACGCCAAGGAGTTCTGCCAGGCGGGCATCCGAGAAACCCTTGCGCTTGAGAATCCGCAACCTAGCCGCATCGAGCGCGGCGAGGCCTTGCTCGCGTACGATCCCCTCTTCCCGCACGAGATCCTGAATCTCCGCCAGAAACCACGGATCGACGCGAGTGAGATCATGCACATCGGCGATCCCCAACCCCATGCGAAACGCGTCCCCGATATACCAGAGCCGTTCAGAACCCGCCACCGAAAGCTCATAGCGCAGCGCCTCCGTCGCGTCCGGTCTAGTAGGGTCGAGGCACTCGTTGAAGCCGGTGCGGCCGGTTTCCAACCCGCGGATAGCCTTTTGCAGCGACTCCTGAAAGCTGCGACCCATGGCCATCACCTCGCCGACCGATTTCATCTGTGTCGTGAGGCGGCAATTGGCCTGCGGAAATTTCTCAAATGCAAAGCGCGGGATCTTGGTTACGACATAATCGATGCTCGGCTCGAACGAAGCGGGTATAGCCCCACCGGTGATGTCGTTGGTCATCTCATCGAGCGTATACCCGACGGCGAGCTTCGCCGCCACCTTTGCAATGGGAAATCCGGTAGCCTTCGAAGCTAAGGCCGAGGACCGCGACACCCGTGGGTTCATCTCGATCACGACCATCGCACCGTCTTTCGGGTTCACGGCAAACTGCACGTTGGAGCCGCCGGTATCGACACCGATCTCGCGCAACACCGCAATCGCAGCGTTCCGCATCCGCTGGTATTCCTTGTCGGTGAGTGTCTGCGCGGGCGCGACGGTGATGGAATCTCCGGTATGTATTCCCATGGGGTCAACATTTTCGATGGAGCAGACGATTATGCAGTTATCCTTTCGGTCCCGGACTACCTCCATTTCAAACTCTTTCCATCCGAGTACAGACTCCTCGAGCAGGATCTCGTGGGTCGGGGAGGAATCCAAACCGCGTTCGCAGATCTCGGTAAATTCTTCGCGATTGAACGCGATGCCACCTCCGGTGCCGCCGAGCGTGAACGAGGGCCGGATGATGGCGGGAAAGCCAATGCTCACTTGAACCTGGAAGGCTTCTTCCAAACTATGAGCGATCGCGGATCGCGGTGTTTTCAATCCTATGCGGTGCATGGCCTCGCGGAAGCGCTCGCGATCCTCGGCCTTACCGATCGCCTCGCGAGACGCTCCAATCAGCTCGACTCCAAACGCTTCGAGCACCCCTTCGCGCGCGAGATCGAGCGCGCAATTGAGGGCGGTTTGACCACCCATGGTCGGCAACAAGGCGTCCGGCCGCTCGCGTTCGATAATATGCGCTACCGTCTGCCAGCGCACCGGTTCGATGTAGGTTGCGTCGGCCATCTCCGGATCGGTCATGATGGTGGCGGGGTTGGAATTGACCAGCAGGATGCGATAGCCCTCGGCCCGGAGCGCCTTACACGCCTGCGTCCCCGAGTAATCGAATTCACAGGCCTGGCCGATCACGATGGGGCCGGCGCCGATGATCAAAATGCTTTCGAGATCCGTGCGTTTCGGCATCAGGTCTTAGGTTACGCCTGCACTCAGGAATCGGGGTAGGGTCGCAAGCTCATCTCTGAGGCGCTCTAAGCTAGCGCTGAGCCATGAGATCAATAAAATGATCGAGGAGCGCCCGCACATCATGGGGACCGGGGCTCGCCTCCGGATGGCCCTGAAACCCGAAGGCTGGATGAGAGGCATGCCGGATCCCTTGAATCGTTCCGTCGAACAAGGATCGGTGGGTTATTCTCAACGCTAGCGGTAACCGCTCCGGATCCACGGTAAACCCGTGGTTTTGGCTGGTGATCATGACCTTCCCGGTCGCCAGATCTTGCACTGGATGATTGGCGCCGTGATGGCCGAATTTCATCTTCACGGTTCGGCCTCCACAGGCTAATGCCAGCAATTGATGGCCGAGACAGATCCCGAATGTCGGAACGCCCGCATCCATAATCTCGCGAATCGCATCGATAGCGTAATCGCATGCGCCGGGATCGCCCGGGCCGTTGGAAAGAAAAACGCCGTCGGGCTTCGCGTTCAATACCCGGCTCGCAGGGGTTTCGGCCGGCACGACCGTGATTCTGCATCCGCGATCGCTGAGCAGCCGCAGGATGTTGTGCTTGACGCCGTAATCATAGGCGACGACTTGATACCGCTCCGCCACCGGCGCACGCTGCGGTTTCTCATCATCATGGAAGCGGTAACTCTCAGCTTGCCACTGATACGGGTTCGCGGTCGTCACTTCCTTGGCGAGATCGGCACCGTGAAGTCCGGGAAATAACCTCGCAGCGGCGATCGCCGCTTGCGCGTCGATGCCGTGCCCCGCCGCGATACATCCATTCTGCGCACCTTTGTCACGCAAGATGCGCACGAGCCTGCGGGTGTCGATAGCGGCAATGGCTACCACGCGGTTCTGTCGAAGATAATCCTGAAGCGACACCTCCGCGCGCCAGTTGCTACCTGTTCGCGGCAAGTCGCGGATCACCAGCCCGGCGACATAAACCCGAGCCGACTCGGCATCGTGCTCGTTCGCCCCCACATTGCCGATGTGTGGGTAAGTCAGCGTGACGATCTGTTGATAATATGACGGGTCCGTGAGGATTTCTTGATAACCGGTAATGGCCGTGTTGAACACAACTTCGCCCACCGTCCGGCCGCTCACGCCAATGGACTCGCCATGAAACAGCGATCCGTCCTCGAGAGCTAGCAGGGCAGGTTCGTTTTCCATCGTTTTATACCGGCGCATGCGAAAAACGGGCGTCGCCGAGACGCCCGCTAATGAGATATCTATTGTATTGAATTAACCCGGGGTTTCCAACGCGTGATTCCTCTTTGACATTCAAGCCTTAACGCGCGTTCGGAAGCAGGTGGGAAATTGAATGATTAGGGCACATTGGTAGCCCGCAAACCTAAGACATCTTGCATGTCAAATAGGCCAGGCTCGCGGTGTGCGATCCACCGCGCCGCCCGCAAGGCGCCGTGCGCGAAGACGCCGCGGTCTGTGGCCTTGTGCGCGATCTCAACGCGCTCTCCGGCGCCAGCGAAAAGCACCGTGTGCTCACCGACGATGTCACTCGCGCGAATGCTCGCGAATCCGATGGCGTTTGCGGGACGCGGCCCTGCCATGCTATGGCGGTCGTAGACCGCGCATCGGGCAAGATCGCGATTCAAGGTTTGCGCTACGATCTCGCCCATCTTGAGCGCCGTGCCCGAGGGAGCATCGGCCTTCTGCCGGTGGTGCGCCTCGACGATCTCGACATCATAGCTCGGCCCCAGCGTGCGCGCGGCCGTCTCTAAAAGCTTAAAGCACAGATTCACGCCCACGCTCATGTTGGGAGCAAACACGATGGCGCAGTCGTGAGCGGCCTCTTGTATCGCCACCAAGCCGGAATCGGCGATACCTGTCGTGCCGATCACCATGCGCCGCCGGGCGGCGCGGCAGAGCGAGAGGTGGTGGAGGGTCGCACCGGGTTCGGTGAATTCGACCAGCACATCGAATGCGTTTAAGACATCTTCCAGTCGTGAGGTGATCGAGATCCCGAGCTCCGGACCCCGCGCCACAAGCCCCGCATCCTGTCCTAGATGAGGCGATCCCGCATACTCGATCGCGGCGCAAAGCTCAATATCCGGCGCGCAGCAGCAGGCTTCTATCAGGGCCCGGCCCATGCGCCCCGCGGCGCCCGCCACTGCCAACCGGACTGGAGCCGACACACTCAAAATTTCATCTCGTCAAAGAACCGCTTCACTCCATCGATCCACGAGCTCTCCTGGGGACTATGGCGCCCAGTTTTCATTGTGCCACCGAAAGCGCGCAATAAATCTTTTTGTTCCGAATTAAGATGCACCGGCGTTTCAACCACGACCCGGCAGAGAAGATCGCCCACCTCGCGCTCGCGCACGGCTTTGACCCCTTTTCCCTTGAGGCGAAATACCTTTCCGGTTTGTGTTTCCTCCGGGATCTTCAACGTTACGCGGCCGTTTAGCGTAGGAACGTCGAGATCTCCCCCCAAGGCTGCGGTTACAAAACCGATCGGGACTTCACAATATAGATCCGAACCCTCGCGTGTAAAGATACGATGCTTCTTGACATGGATGTTGACGTAGAGATCGCCCCCCGGCCCGCCGTGTTCCCCGGCTTCACCTTCGCCTGACAAGCGGATCCGATCCCCGGTGTCGACGCCTGCGGGCACTTTGACCGCCAAGGTCTTATGCTGCTTGATACGCCCTTGTCCGTGACAGGAGCCACATGGGTCTCGAATCACTTTCCCGGTGCCCCGGCAACGCGGACAGGTTTGCTGAACCGAGAAAAATCCCTGTTGCATTCGCACCGCGCCGTGGCCCCCGCAGGTGGAGCAATTGACCATGCCGCTACCTGTACGCGCGCCCGAGCCATTACACGTGCGGCATAGGGTAAGAGTCGGGACCTCGATCTCGGTCGTGGCACCAGCTACGGCATCCTCTAAAGTCATATCCAGGTCATAAACGAGATCCGCGCCGCGGTTGACACGCGCCCCGCCCCGTCCTCCCGCGCCGAATATGTCTCCGAATACGGTGTCGAAGATATCGCTGAAAGTACCTGCACCCCCGAATCCACCCGGCGCGGCCCCGGCCGGATCGACTCCGGCATGCCCGAACTGATCGTAAGCCGCGCGCTTCCTCGCGTCGGCAAGCACTTCGTAGGCTTCTTTCGCCTCCTTGAACTGTTCCTCCGCCGATCGATCGCCGGGATTGCGATCAGGGTGGTGTTTCATCGCCAGGCGGCGATAAGCCTTTTTCAGATCCGACTCGGTCGCATTGCGCGGGACGGACAAGACCTCGTAATAATCGCGTTTCGCCATGCTCATTTATCAAACCTAGCCCTTCCGGAGGATACTGCCGCTAGAGATCGGGAACTGCTTGGGTGCTACGGCATGCGGGATCCGGTAACTCCTCCGGTCCGACCGTTACTTGCGGTCTTCCTTGACCTCTTCAAAATCCGCATCCACCACATTGTCCGCGCGGGCCGCGCCGTCACCGCCCGGTGCTTCCGATGACGGGGCTTGCTGCGGCCCGGCACCAGCCTCCTTGTACGCCCGCTCGGCGATCTTTCCAGCCAGATCGGAGAGTCGCTGTACCTTGGCCTCGATGGTGGCTTTGTCATCCCCTTTCAATGCCTGTTTCACCTCATCGAGCGCTGCTTCGATCTCCTGTTTCTCCTCCGCTGATACCTTATCGCCTAGATCGTGCAACGACTTGGTGGTCGTATGCACAAGCGTATCGGCGTGGTTCCGAACGTTGACCAGCTCGTGGAAACGGCGATCCTCTTCACGATGCGCCTCGGCGTCCTGCACCATTTTTTGGATCTCACTTTCGGCTAGACCGCTCGAAGCCTTGATGACGATCGACTGCTTTTTCCCGGTGGCCTTGTCCTTCGCCGACACGTTCAAAATGCCGTTGGCGTCGATATCGAATGTCACTTCGACCTGCGGAACCCCGCGCGGCGCTGGCGGGATATCGGTCAGATCAAACCGTCCCAGGGATTTGTTGGCGGATGCCATGTCACGTTCGCCCTGCAACACGTGGACCGTTACCGCCGTCTGATGGTCTTCGGCGGTCGAAAATACCTGTGCCGCCTTCGTTGGTATCGTGGTGTTTTTCTCGATCAATTTCGTCATGACGCCGCCCAGAGTCTCGATCCCGAGGGACAGCGGCGTGACATCGAGCAACAACACATCCTTGACCTGACCACCCAAGACACCCGCTTGAATCGCAGCGCCCACCGCCACGGCTTCATCAGGATTGACGTCTTTACGCGGCTCGCGGCCAAACAGGACCTTGACCACTTCCTGGACTTTGGGCATGCGAGTCTGGCCTCCGACCAGAATCACTTCGTTGATGTCCTCTGCGCGCAGACCGGCATCTTTGAGCGCTGTCTTGCAAGGCTCGATAGTGCGGGTGATGATATCCTCGACCAAGGATTCGAGCTTGGCGCGCGTCAGCTTTATATTGAGATGCTTCGGACCACTGGCATCAGCCGTGATATAGGGAAGGTTGATGTCAGTCTGTTGGCTCGAGGACAACTCAATCTTGGCTTTCTCCGCTGCTTCTTTAAGCCGTTGCAGCGCCAAGGGGTCGTTGCGCAAATCCACCCCTTGCTCTTTCTTGAACTCGTCGGCCACATTATCGATGATACGCCGGTCGAAATCCTCTCCGCCGAGGAAGGTATCGCCGTTGGTAGAAAGTACCTCGAATTGATGCTCACCATCGACCTCAGCGATCTCGATGATCGAGACATCAAAGGTTCCACCCCCGAGATCATAGACCACTATCTTGGCGTCGCCGCGCTTCTTATCCATGCCATAAGCCAAGGCGGCGGCGGTCGGCTCGTTGATAATGCGCTTGACCTCAAGCCCGGCGATCCGGCCCGCGTCTTTGGTGGCTTGCCGCTGTGAATCATTGAAATACGCCGGGACCGTGATCACGGCTTCCTTGACCTCCTCGCCGAGGTAGTCTTCCGCGGTCTTCTTCATCTTGATCAGGACCCGCGCCGAGATCTCGGGCGGCGCCATTTTCTTCCCGCCCGCCTCGACCCATGCATCGCCATTATCCGCGCGCACAATTTCATACGACACCAGGCTCGCATCGCGTTTAACGACATCGTCGGTGAAGCGCCGTCCAATCAGTCGCTTGACGGCGAAGAGCGTGTTGTGGGGATTCGTCACCGCTTGCCGCTTGGCCGATTGACCGACCAAAACTTCGTTGTCCGTCGTAAACGCGACGATGGACGGCGTTGTACGGCCACCCTCGCTATTCTCCACAACCTTCGGCTTTCCGCCCTCCAGGATGGCCACGCAGGAGTTAGTCGTACCGAGGTCGATACCAATGATCTTTCCCATTACCTG
>JBOIDM010000331.1:0-6830 GCA_050740575.1 Gammaproteobacteria bacterium | reverse complement strand
GCGAGATCCAGCATCTTGGTCTTATTGTGTTTCTTTAGCTCGACTTCCAATTCATAAGCCTTGTCGAAATGATCCGGAATCGCGCGTTTATTGCGGCCGGTAATGAACACCAACTCCGTGATACCCGCCGCTACCGCTTCTTCGACCGCATATTGAATGAGCGGTTTGTCCACGATCGGCAGCATCTCTTTCGGATTGGCTTTGGTCGCCGGGAGGAAACGTGTCCCTAGACCGGCCACGGGGAAGACTGCTTTTTTTACCGGTCCACTCATGTCGATGGCTCCATGGTTGAGAAAAATTGGCGCGGCACTGTCGGCTATACGCGCTGGTATGCGTCCGCGAAGCGCACGATATCATCTTCGCCCAGGTACGCGCCCGATTGTACCTCGATGATCTCGAGCGGGATCGTCCCGGGGTTTTCCAGTCTGTGTTGGACGCCAAGGGGGATGTACGTCGATTGATTCTCCGTCAACAGAAATTCTTCCTCCCCGCGGGTCACGCGCGCCGTGCCCTTGACGACGATCCAGTGTTCCGCGCGGTGATGATGCATCTGCAGCGACAGCTTCGCGCCGGGCTGCACGACGATGCGCTTGACCTGAAACCGCTCCCCCTGGTCAATGCTCTCATAGCTTCCCCAAGGACGGTAGACGCGGCGATGATTCACGCGCTCTTCCCGCGCGTGTTCCCGCAACCACGCTATCACCTGTTTCACGCCCTGGGCCTTGTCTTTGGGGAGCACGAGCACGGCATCCACGGTTTCCACGACCACCAGCTCATCGCACCCGAGCACGGCCAGGAGACGTGATTCCGACAGCAATAAGTTGTTCCGCGCCTCGATAGCGCAGACATCGCCAATGACGGCATTGCCGTCGCTATCACGCCCGGCGATATCCCACAGGCTCGACCAGGCCCCGACATCCGACCACCCCGCATCGAGTGGTACGATCGCCGCGCGGGAGCCAGCGGCAACTTTTTCCATCACCGCGTAATCGATCGATTCGCTGGGACAAGACTCGAACGCTTGGCGTTGCATACGATAAAAACCGCCATCGCGTTGCGCCTCGCCACAGGCGCGCTCGCACGCGGCCAAAATGTCCGGCCGGTAATGGCCGATGGCTTGGAGCCACTGTGACGCCTTCATCATGAAGATTCCGCTGTTCCAAAGATAATTCCCGGCGCTGATATAAGATTGCGCGCGCTCGGCATCGGGCTTTTCGGCGAAAGCTACTAGGTGATAGGCCTTGTGCGCGGCGATCTCCTCGCCGCTAGCGCAAATCTCCGTGCCGCACTCGATATATCCGTACCCAGTTTCAGCATAGGTGGGCGTAACCCCGAAGGTGACCAAATAGTCGTTCTGGGCCAACCCGGTACCTCTGAGAACGGCCCGGCAAAACGCCTCGGGGTTTTGAATGACGTGATCGGCCGGCATCATGAGTACAACGCCCTCGGGACCGCGTGCTTGGCACACCAGTGCGGCACAGGTGAGCGCGGGCGCCGTGTTTCGGCCCACCGGCTCGAGCATGATGCTGCTTGGCTCCACCCCCACCTGACGGGCCTGTTCGGTCACGAGAAACCGGTGGTCCTCGTTACATACGACGATCGGCCGCACCAATGTCAGAGAATGGGCGACGCTGCTCGGCATCGATGTCAGACCATCCAGCCTCCGCAGTGTCTGCTGCAATAACGTCGCCGCACTCCCGAGCCTCAAAAACTGTTTCGGGTACTGCTCACGGGATAGCGGCCACAGGCGTGTCCCGCCGCCCCCGGCAAGAATGATCGGAAAAAGTGTTGTCATAGGTTCCGTTACATGGCTAGCGGCCACCGATCGCCTCCTATCGGCGTATGGTAATCTCGATCGGGCGCGAAAACATGCTACTCCGCGCGCGCCCTCGGATGCGCCCGCGCGGTCACGGCGCGTAAACGACGCGGCTTCGCGGCACGTACCGCTCCTCCATGATTGCGCCAATCTCCGAGTAGTGCGAGCGATCGAGCCACCAGGTTGAAAAAGCCGCGCGCTTCAGAAACCGAGGTAATGCTACATCCACGATACCCTGGCGCGCTAGCTCCGACACCCCCCGATCTCCCAGCGGTGCCGGAGCCGATTTAACCAGCAGCAGATGGCGGGCGGCGAGCGTCCGTGCCAGCCAGGCGGCAAGGCTATCGGAGGTCACATCCCAGCAGCGCGGAATGCCATCGTGTCCACGCGCCATATCGCACGGCAGCCACACCGCGACGCGCCCGGAGGCGAGCGTATTTTCGATTTGCGCCCAATCCCGCGCCGGCACCAGACGGGGTTCGATCCCGATCATCATCAGACCGAATTGTTCCATCGCCAGCACCGCCATTGCGTGCGCGGCCTCATCCGAAAATTTCCACTCGGATTGGGTGTGGCGCACTTGGTCGGCGAAGGGCCCGCCACCCGGCACGATGATCGCCCGCCCCCCGCCGCCTTCGGCCAGGGCGCTGAGCCACCACGGCAGCTCGCGCGCGTAGACGAGGCTGCCGCCTAATTTAACCACCCACATGGGTCGCGGGTACGGCGGCCAACAACTTCAGCATGGCCTCTGCTTTATCCAAGGTTTCCTGATATTCGGCCCTAAGCTCGGAATCGCTGACGATGCCACCGCCGGCCCAGCCATAAATCCAGTCGTCCTTGATCACCAGAGTCCTGATCGCGATGCTCGTGTCCATGGCGCCGTCAAAGCCGTTATACCCGATGGCGCCGCAGTAAACGTTGCGGCGCTGGGGCTCGAGCTCCTCGATGATTTCCATCGCACGCAGTTTTGGCGCCCCGGTGATCGAGCCGCCGGGAAAGCAACCGGCAAGGAGATCGAGCGCATGCCGTCCGGGCGCCAAGCGCCCGGTCACCGTGCTCACGAGGTGATGCACGGTGGCGAAGCTTTCCACCTCGAACAGCACCGGGACCGTGACCGATCCGAGCGCCGAGTTCTTGCCTAAATCGTTACGCAAGAGATCGACGATCATCAAATTCTCCGCCCGATCCTTCGCGCTCGAGCGCAGTTCCTCCACCAGGGCTTGATCGCGGAGCTTGCTCGCCGAACGCGCTCGCGTACCCTTGACGGGCCGCGTCTCGATCATGCCATCGCATACTTGCAAGAACCGTTCGGGCGACGAGCTTAACACCGCCAAATCGGGCAGACGCAGGTAGGCGGAGAAGGGCGCGGGATTGAGGCACTGGAGCGCCCGGTAGGCCGACCAGGGGTCACCCTCGACGCGGGCTGAAAAGCGCTGGGCCAAATTGACCTGATAGCAATCCCCGGCGCGGATATAGCGCTTGATACGCTCGAAAGCACGCTCGTACTCGTGCCGGGTCATGTTGAAATGCACCGCCGAGGAAACGGCAAACGGCCGTCTGGCGGCCTGGCTTACCGGGCGCCCGAGCGCGGCGCGAATCTCATGCAAGCGGTCGAGAAAACGCCCGCCACGATCCGAAGATACCAAGTAGCTGCGCCGCTCGACGTGATCGACTACCACCGCCCAGTCATACAGACCGACGGCCAGCTCGGGAAGGTCGAGATCGCTTGCGGCGATCACCGGCAAGCGTTCGAGCCGCCGTGCCAGATCATAGGCAAAATAGCCCATGGCGCCGCCCGCGAACGGGAGCCCCGCTGCCGAAGGGCACCGCTCCCCCAGCGCCCGCTTGAGCAGACCGAAGGGGCACTCCTCCGAGATCACGACCGTGCCGCGTGTCTTGATTTCGGTCCGTGGACCGCGCGTGGTCAAAGTCAGGTAGGGGTCGGCCACAATCAGATCGTAGCGAGCTCGCGCGCCGGTATAACGCCCGCTATCGAGAAAGATCGACCATGGCCGGCCCGCGAACGCGGCGAACACCGCACCGGTGTCCCGCGTATACGTAAGCTCCTCTATCGCCGGACCCAACAGTAATCCTTCATCAGATACGCGACGGCCACCGCCGGCGCGCAGACAGCCGCTTCCTCCTCGTAGGCGCCGGCCTCGGGCAGCAAGCTGGAAAAATCCAGGTACGGATGGCCCAACTGCCGCGCTAGCTCACGGACAATAAATCGGCCGATCCCCGCGCCGACCAAGGGTCGGGACTGCAGGGCGGGCCGTCTGGAAAACATGCGTTCCAAGGCTTGCCCGAGCCCATGCCGCTGCACCCCCGCAACATAGCGCGCCACCGTGCGCCAGTCATCCAGCCCACCTGCTTCGGCATCGCTTCCCAGCATCCGTGCCAGGCGGCGCGCGCAGGCCTCAATCTCGCGCCCTCTGCCGTCGGCCGTCTCACGCGGCGCTAGAAACCCCGGCGCAGGTTCATGCAGCTCCCCTGTAAGCGTATAGACATCGGCCATGGTTGCGAAACGCTCCGCGGCGAGAGACTGCCATTCGCCCCGGAACGGCGCCCGCGATACCACGGCGTAGACCGGGGTGCGAATAACCCCGGTATATACGAGCTCTTCACTGGCGAGCCTTTCGGCATCGGTGTAACCGCGAAAACAAACGTCGCCCCGGCCGAATTCGACGATATCGGTGGTCGTACTGCCGATATCCATCAAGATCCCGCAATCACGGTACCGAGCCGCGAGGCGCGCGCTCGCGTGCCAATTAGCCGATGCGATTTCGTAACAATAGCGCGCAGAGTCCGTCGGGGCGACGAAACCGGCCTTCCCCGCGTACACGCTTAACGGGACATCGCCTAGCACCGCAATCAACCGTTCCAACAGGCGCCGCACGCCCTCGCGCCGATCCGTAAAAATGTCCGCGAGCTCGCCCGTCATGGTCACCGCGTGGGCATCCCCGTGGATCTCCCCAAGCACCGACGCGAGAGCCTGATCGAAAACATCCAAGCCCTGCCATAGAGGGCAGGCTACCTGTTTTGTACCAAGGAGGCGTCCATCGTTTCCCACCTTGGCGACCTTGAGGTGGGCGCCGCCAAGGTCCCACCCCATGTACGTGTTTGCATCCATCGGGTCTTACACCTGATTTCGCGCCACGGGACGAATACACGCTTACCGCGCCGGGATCCGCATGCAGGCATCCACTACCAGCGCAGCCGGATTAAACCCTAGAGACTGCCGCAAACCCACGTACGCCTCCGTGAGGCGCGGATTGATCTCCATTATGACCGGACCCGACTTCGCGATCACGAGGTCGATCCCTATATAGCCCCGCAGTCCCGGCACCGCGTCCAGAATCCGTTTTACCAATTCCTCGAACTCGTGGCGGCAATGCGCCAGTGCATTGACCGCTACGCCGGAATATACGAGCCGGTGGTCCCTTATCCATATTCGCTGCGCATTGCATGCGAGTAGGGTATGCGAACCATCATAGCACAGCACGCTCAGGCTGGCCGGGATCCCGGGAACATACGGCTGAACGATTGAGCCATTGACCCACCTTCCAGAACTGATAACATCCTCAGCATGCCGGAAATAATAGGTTTCCTCGCAGCCCGCGCCATCGTCCGGTTTGATCACCCAACCGCTACCGCTTTCGGGTAGTTCCGTGTTCGGGTACGCCGTATCCGGCAC
Source organism: Gammaproteobacteria bacterium (assembly GCA_050740575.1). Lineage (GTDB taxonomy): Bacteria > Pseudomonadota > Gammaproteobacteria > JACCXJ01 > JACCXJ01 > USCg-Taylor. The sequence continues at coordinate 1,320 of JBOIDM010000331.1, read as the reverse complement.
CGGAATACCATGCCGTTTAAGCTCACGCGCGGTGCGATGCTTGCTCGCGGTAACCTCGACCGCTTGGGGACGACAACCGATCAAGATCCGGTTTTTATCGAGCACACAGCGGCTCAAACGCTCTAAAACACCACCAGTCTCCGGTGCGATCGGCCAGACGGCATCGGCAGCGTCGATACATTGCTCCCAGCGTTCCCATACAGATCCTGAAGGGAAAATTGTCTGCGTCTCGATGTCGGCGCCCAGGGAAGCGAGGCGCGCGTCGCGCGTCGTTGCCGTCTTGAGCGTGGGAACCGCGCGGAGATCGTCGAGAAGCGCCCGCAACATTGCATCACCCGCCGCGGCGAGCGCGGCCGGGAGCACCTCGCCCGCGAGCCCGCCGCCGGTAATATACTCGCACACGAAGATGCGCGGCATCTCGGAAAAAACATGCCCCGATAGTGGCTACCGGGGCATGTCGCAATCAACGCCGTGCCGGGAAGGCCACGGCTGCCTGCTAGACGTGGGCGGCGAAGGGGTGCGCCGTGTTCTTCTTCGCGACGACGTCCATGGCCTTCGGTATCCGCTTGATCGCGCGTTCGATGGACTCCTTGGTAGCCTGGTAGTTGAAATCTTGGATCTTCGTGTCGTCCTCGGCCAGCCAATGGATAAACACGCCCACGCAGATAAAGATATCATCCGCTTCGCTGGACGGGATAACGCCATTTTGAACCGAATCAGTAACTGCCATGGCGACCGCGCGTTGCGCGGGCCCGAACATCTGTACGGCCTGCTTGGCGCCCTTGATCGTGACTTTGTTAAAAAGGATCGTGTTGGGTTTGCACGGTAAGTTTGGGGAAACCACCGCCAGCAAGGTGCTGAAGCCGTCCTTATTGTTAGTAATCGCGTTACAGAAGGCAGTCTCCACTGCGCTTCCCCGCGGACCCATGATGAGATCGACGTGCGCGATCTCGTTGCCATCCCCGACCAAGGATTCCCCAACCAATACTCTGTCAACGACTGCCATAGTTTTAGCTCCTATTACTTCTCCAGTTGAAGTTTGTCCGACAAGTGTTCTGAAAATAGACATCGCTTGCCACCTTTTATTACGGAAGAGGATCTCTCTCGTTACCGAGCTACCCAGCCGCAACAGCCTGATCGCGATTGAGCCCCGCCAGGAGGTATTCTAAATGGAACGCTAGCAGACTCGCCACCGTCAGATCCGCGCTGGTCCCGGGATTGAGCCCCTCCCGTTTTAAATTATTATCGAATTCCTGCAACAAAGGCATTGCATTGATTAAATTTTCGCACGCCTTGAACTGGGATTCCACTTCTTTTGCA
>JBOIDM010000330.1:0-3032 GCA_050740575.1 Gammaproteobacteria bacterium | reverse complement strand
CCGGACCCGAAGGGGGATGGAGCGAGGAGGAGGTGTACGCGGCGCGCCAGGCCGGGTTCCTAGGCTTGCGCCTGGGGCCGCGGATCTTGCGCACGGAGACGGCTGCGGTGGCCGCGCTCAGCGCGTTCAATAGCTTGTGGGGAGACCTGCGTTAATTCAAACGCATATCCCGCGGTTTTGCCGCGGGTACCTTAGCGATGGGGTTTCCAAAGGAGAGAGGCGCAGCTCTCCCCTTTGGTCAGGGTTCATACGCCGCCCGCGAAGTATATTGATTCACAAGCGCTCAGAGTTTCTTGTGGGTACCGTTACAAAAGGGCGGTGTACCGGTCTGCTTGCAGCCGCACAACCAGACTTTCCGGCTCTCGGTGAGTGTGAACTGACACGGTGAAAATTCGCTGCCTTTATGCGAGCCGTCGCAAAAGGGTTGGTTCTTGGATCGGCCGCAGGCGCACCACCAATAGGTCCCGGCATTGAGATCGAGTGCGTAAGGGGCTTTCTGGGCACAGACAGGCGTAGTCATGCATTATCCTCCGGGATTTCTTGATGCGATACCGGCAGCTAGAGGCGGTCACGCATGTTAATATCGAACCGCAATGCGAATCAATCCGTTGAGCTGCGCGCGTTGTTCTCCGTTCCTAGAATCCGCGTGGGCGTTTAAAACATGGCTGGCCCTTTCCCGCGTGATCCGGGCCGCGATCGCTACTGCGTGATCGGTAACCCCATCGGGCATAGCCTCTCGCCACGCATCCACCAGGCGTTCGCGGAGCAGACGGGAGAGCGGATCGACTATCGGGCGCTCTTCGCTCCGCGCGATCGGTTTCGCGAGAGTGCGCTCGAATTCTTTACCGCCGGCGGACGCGGCATGAACGTCACGCTCCCCTTCAAGGAAGAGGCTTGGGCGTTCGCATCCTTGCGCTCCGCGCGGGCCGAGCTGGCCGGGGCCGTGAATACGCTGTGGCGCGATGACGACGGCCATTACCACGGAGATAACACGGATGGCATCGGGTTCCTGCGCGACTTTCTCGGCAATCACGGGGGTAGGCTCCAAGCCCAACGCGTCTTGGTCCTGGGCGCAGGCGGGGCCGTGCGGGGTGTGTTGGGCCCCCTCCTGGAGCAAAGGCCGGCCCGCCTCGTGGTGTCCAATCGGACGCTGTCCAAGGCCCGAGCCTTATGCGAAAGGTTCAGCCCGCTGGGCGAGATTGCAATCCATGAATACGGCGCCCTCCCCGGCCAGCAGTTCGATGCGGTCATCAACGGGACCGCCGCCAGCCTCGGCGCCGAATTGCCGCCCCTGCCCGCGGGGATCCTGGCCGCGGGCGCCTGGTGCTACGATTTGGTCTACGCCGCCGGGCCGACGCCCTTCATGCGCTGGGGGCTCGAATGCGGTGCGGTGCGGGCGCTCGATGGCTTAGGGATGCTCGTCGAGCAAGCCGCTGAGGCCTTTTATCTTTGGCGCCGGGTAAGGCCCGCCACGGGACCGATCATCAGGATGTTACGACAGGAATGGCTTGATGGCGCAGCCGGTAACTCCGTCGCTCGACGCATGGCCTAGGGTTTGCTTCTTACGCACAGCCCGGCGCGAGCCGCCGTCTGCCGGCGGCAGGGATCCAGTCAGGTCGCGGCTCTTCGCGGCATGAATATCGTAAGTACACGATATATAAAAATATTTAATCATTGATTAAATTCTCGGCGATCTAGCAGAAAAGGCCGTCACATAAGGGAAACGAGGCATTTCGCGCAAACATTCCACAAACTTATCCACAGATTTTGTGGGTAACCGCGCGGGCCGTCATTCATCCGATATTTTGAGTCGCAATGAGGCGGGCTCTCCGCCCCATCCGCTGCTCAAAGAGGGCCGGACCGCGTTACCGCCACGGCGTTGCTGAGGCGCGCATAATCGCTCGGCGTTAAGGTTTCGGCCCGTGAACCGGGATCGATGCCGGCACTAGCGAGCACGCTTTCGTCGGCCCAACCCTTGAGAGCGTTACGCAGCGTCTTGCGGCGCAGGGAAAACGCCTTGCGCACCAAGTCTTCGAACAGGGTCTTATCGGCAACCGGGAACGGGGCCTGCCTCGGTGCGAGCCGGAGCACCGACGAAGACACCTTGGGCGGCGGATCGAATGCGGTCGGGGGCACCTCGAATATTAAATCCGTATCGCAATGGTACTGGACCATTACGCTCAGGCGCCCGTATCGGCGCGTCCCGGGGGGCGCCGTGATCCGCCCCGCGACCTCGTGTTGGAGCATGAACACCATGTCCTCGATGCAGTGCGATTCGGACAACAAGTGAAACAGGAGCGGCGTCGAGATGTTGTAGGGGAGGTTCCCCACGATGCGAAGCCGTCGGCCCTCCTCGACCAGGGAGCGGAACGGAAACCTCAGTGCATCGAGCGCGTGCACCACGAGCCGGCCGCAAGCGCCGAGATCCCGCGACAGCGCTTCGGCGAGCCGCGCATCGATCTCGACCGCGTGCAATTCACCCAGGGCCAGCAACAGCGGGCGCGTCAGGACCCCGGTGCCGGGCCCGATCTCGACCACGCATTGTCCGGGACGCGGATGGATCACGGCCATCAAACGCGCCAGCACCTCGCGATCCCGCAAAAAATGCTGGCCGAAGCGCTTTCTTGTCCGAACGGCGTCCACCGCGTGCTGCCGTTCGCGCTAAGGGTCGCGCGCGGATTCGTGGGGATCACCGATAGGCGCCGCGAGGCCCTCAGCGGCGATTTCTCCCACGTTGTCCCCCGTGAGGCTTTCCAGAAACAGGACCAGATCGTGCTCCTCCGTCGTTGACAGCCCGAGGGGTTTGATCTCCCGATCCGGTGCGGCATATCCCCCGCGGTTGTAATAGGCGACCACCTCCGCGAGTGTCGCAAAGGATCCGTCGTGCATGTAGGGCGCGCTGAGTGCAACGTTGCGCAGGCTGGGTGTCTTGTAACGCCAGCGGTCGGCGGGGTCTTGCGTGACTTCATAGCGGCCGAGATCGGTGGCGGGCGGCTCGCCCACCGCTACCACGAGGTGCTCGGCCGCATTGA
>JBOIDM010000329.1:0-6785 GCA_050740575.1 Gammaproteobacteria bacterium | reverse complement strand
CCGCCTGCCGCTCCGCTTGTGACAAGCCCGGGACAACAACGCCGGTGCTCATGCCCAGGAATTCGAATATTCTCCCCATCCACTGCGCATCGCGGCGGGCTAGATAGTCGTTTACGGTAACGATATGCACCCCTTTTCCGGTTAACGCATTGAGGTAAGCAGCAAGCGTCGCGACGAGGGTCTTACCTTCGCCGGTGCGCATCTCGGCAATTTTACCCGCGTGCAGCACCATCCCGCCGATGATCTGTACGTCGAAGTGCCGCATGTCGAGCACCCGTCTTCCGGCCTCCCGGACCACAGCAAATGCTTCCGGTAAGAGATCGTCCAGCGCCTCACCACGGCCGTACCGATCTCGAAGGTCCTGGGTATTCGCCGCAAACTGCGCGTCGTTCATCGCAGCGCAAAACGATTCCAGTTCGTTGACTCGCGTCACCGTCTTTGTCATCCGCTTCAGGAGTCGCTCGTTACGGCTCCCGAAAACGCGGCCGAGGAAACTACTGATGCTCAGGTTCGCACGCATAGGAATGGGAACTTAACTAAAGTAGGAAATGCAAGCAACTGCTATAATTGAAATAGTATGCGCTTACCGAAGATCGGATCGTGAACTGATTACGGACGCTCGACGTTGCCTCGCCAACCCCACCAAGCCATCGCCATTGGTAAGCTGCTCAATAGTAATCCTTCCGGCCGGTGCGGGAAACTAGTAAATCATGCGCGGCACCTCGCCGCGTTAGAGAGCGCTCTTCTTAGCGTGCTGCCGCCGGAATGGAAGCATCATTGCACGGTGGCGAATGTGCAGGACGAAACGCTGGTCGTAAGCACAAGCTCACCCGTTTGGGCGGCCCGCGCCCGATTGATGGCGCCGCAGCTCATGGAGCAATTACAGGTACAATGCCCAAACAAAGCCCTGCGCGCCCTTCATGTGAAGATCTACTCGCGGTTAGAAACAACGGACGAGCCTAACATTACGCGTCCCGTTCTTTCATCAGGCAGCGCTCGCCTCTTGCTCTCTGTATCGAAACAGTGCTCGGATAACGGTTTGAGACGCGCCTTAGAACGCTTATCGAAAAACGCTTAAGTACTTTCAACCGGCTTATACGGCGGGCGATGGGCGCATGAAGTTGATCGGTAATTCCACCTCGTCCTTGAAACTGACGAGTTCCCACGCCGTTTCATCTTCCAATAACTTCCGCAGCAACCGATTGTTTAATGCGTGCCCCGACTTGTGGCCATGAAATGCGCCGATCAGGCTGTGGCCTAATAAGTAAAGATCCCCGATGGCATCCAAAATCTTATGTTTAACAAACTCGTCTTCATAGCGCAGACCGTCTTCGTTTAGCACCCGGTAATCATCAACGACAACGGCATTGCTGAGGTTCCCTCCCAACACCAAATTCATTTCGCGCAGCATCTCGACCTCTTTCAGGAATCCAAAGGTGCGCGCGCGGCTAACCTCCTTTACGAACGAGGTGGTCGAAAAGTCGACTTCCGCGAACTTGCACGACTCGCGAAAAAATGGATGATCGAACTCGATGGAGAATGAAACCTTAAACCCATAGAAAGGCTCAAATTTGGCCCATTTATCCCCGTCTTCGACCGCGAGCTTGCGTTTGATGCGAATAAACCGCTTCGAGGCATTTTGTTCCTCGATGCCGGAAGACTGTAGCAGAAAGACAAACGGCCCCGCGCTCCCGTCCATGATCGGGACCTCGGGCGCACTGACATCGACATAGGCGTTATCAATACCGAGGCCGGCAAACGCGGACAGCAAGTGCTCTACGGTGGAAATACACACCTTACCCCTGGCAAGGCTGGTCGATAGCTGCGTATCGCCGACATTTTCGGCGCGCGCCCGGATTTCCACGGGTGGATCGAGATCCGTGCGGCGAAAGATGATCCCAGAGTTTGCCGCGGCAGGGCGTAGCGTTACTAAGACCTTTTTCCCAGTGTGCAAGCCCACCCCAGTGGCGCGAATGACATTTTTGAGAGTGCGTTGTTTTATCATGCCCCCCTCGATCTAGAGTCGTTGTTATTGCAAGTCTAACACGAGATGCCGCAGTGCAACAAAAATGCCCCTTATGTCATGGAGCGTTAATCCGCCTGCCGTCTTAAGAACGCCGGTATGTCAAGATAATTGGGGCTCGCCTTATCGAGAGTTCCCAGGTCTTTGTCTGCCTTGTTGCGGATAACCGTCGGGCGATCGAGCGCCTTGTAATCAATCTCGGTGATCGGCTTGGATTTATTCAGTACCACTGGTTCCGCAATCGAGCGCGGCTCCGTGCCGATGCCCGTGGCGACAACCGTCACGCGCACCTCATCGGTCATGGCCGCATCGATCACGGTTCCCACGACTACGGTCGCGCTGTCCGATGAAAAGCCCTTAATGGTATTTCCGACTTCCTCGAACTCGCCCATCGTGAGCTCCGGTCCCGAGGTAATATTCACTAGAATTCCCTTGGCCCCAGAGAGATGAATGTCTTCCAGCAGGGGACTCGCAATCGCCGCTTCCGCCGCGACGCGGGCGCGGTCGGGTCCCGTCGCTACGCCTGATCCCATCATCGCCATTCCCATCTCCGACATTACCGTGCGCACATCGGCGAAGTCAACGTTAATGAGCCCCGGGCAGGTGATCAATTCGGCGATCCCTTGAACGGCTCCCAGCAATATGTCGTTAGCGCAGCTAAAGGCATTTAGCAAACTGATCTCCCTGCCGAGTACCGCGATTAGCTTCTCGTTCGGGATGGTTATCAGCGAATCGACGTATTGGCTGAGATGCCGGATACCGTCGCCGGCGATCTCGGCGCGCTTTTTACCTTCAAACGCGAAAGGTTTCGTCACCACGGCCACCGTGAGAATGCCCATCTCCTTGGCCACCTGTGCCGCGATCGGCGCCGCGCCCGTCCCGGTCCCGCCACCCATACCGGCGGTGATAAACACCATGTCCGCACCGTCCAAGACATCCATGAACCGATCGCGGTCCTCAAGCGCTGCTTGCCGCCCTTTCTCCGGATCCGCGCCCGCGCCTAGGCCCTTGGTGATATTGCTACCAAACTGGATAATGGTTCTGGCCGAGCAGTTTTTCAGCGCCTGTGCATCCGTATTCGCGCAGACGAATTCCACCCCGTCGATCTTGGCGCCCAGCATGTGTTGAACCGCATTGCCGCCGCCCCCGCCGATCCCCAACACCTTAATTACCGCACTCTGAGTATAGGTATCCATTAATTCAAACATTGTCTGACCTCCGCTCATTGTAGTACCCGCATGCCATTCCGCTGTTAAGCCTAGAAATGCCCCTGAAACCAACTTTTCATCCGCTCCCATACCCCGGAAAAACCGCCCTCGACGCGCGAGGGCCTGGAACCGCTTCGTGCGCGCTCGCGTTCAAACAACAACAAACCCACGCCTGTCGAATAGACGGGATTTCTAACCACATCCACCAATCCGGTGACGTTCTGAGGCACGCCCAAACGTACCTGCCGGTGAAATACCTCTTCAGCCAACTCGATCGCCCCTTCGATCTTCGAGCTACCGCCGGTTAGCACAATACCCGCAGCCATCATCTCTTCGTAACCGCTGCGCTTGAGCTCCGCTTGTATCAGTGAAAACAGCTCTTCAAAACGAGGCTCGACGACCTCCGCCAGTGTTTGCCGCATGAGCCGCCTGGGAGGCCGGTCGCCGACGCTTGGAACCTCTATGGTCTCTTCGGGACTCGCGAGTTGCGTCAGTGCGCACGCGTATTTGATCTTGATCTCTTCCGCATTATGGGTAGGCGTCCTCAGGGCCACGGCGATGTCATTGGTCACCTGATCGCCTGCGATGGGAATGACCGCTGTATGCTGAATGGCGCCATCGATGTAGACGGCAATATCGGTCGTTCCACCTCCGATATCGGCCACGCACACCCCGAGATCCTTTTCATCTTCGGTTAGAACCGCGTGGGCTGAAGCGAGCTGTTGCAGGATCATGTCATCGACTTCCAACCCGCACCGCTTCACGCACTTGATGATGTTCTGGGCCGCGCTTACCGCGCCCGTCACCACGTGAACCTTAGCCTCCAGCCGGACCCCGGACATGCCGATGGGTTCACGGATTCCTTCCTGACTGTCGATGACGAACTCTTGGGGCAATACATGCAGGATTTTCTGATCCGCAGGAATGGCGACGGCGCGAGCCGCATCGATGACCCGCTCGACATCGCTAGGTGTGACCTCGCTATCCCGGATCGCGACGATGCCGTGCGAATTCAAGCTGCGTATATGGCTACCCGCGATCCCGGCATACACCGACCGAATCTCGCACCCGGCCATTAACTCGGCTTCCTCGATGGCACGCTGTATCGACTGAACGGTCGATTCGATGTTCACGACCACGCCCTTTTTCAACCCGCGGGACGGATTCGAGCCGACCCCGATGACTTCCACGGTTCCGTCCGAGGCTATTTCGCCGACGACCGCAACCACCTTCGAGGTGCCGATATCGAGCCCCACGATTAGGCTTTTGTCAGACCTTTTCACCCAGCAACTCCTTTAAACTGGCGGCGGCTTTACCCGTGCGTACGGCGAAGCCATTCGTGTAACGCAGATCGACCCGCTCCACAGGAACGCTCGCGCCACCAATCGCCTTTGGATAGTGTTCGATGAAACGGCCTACCCGGCGATCGAACTCGGACTTGCCCACGATTACGAGCGGACCGCCCCGCAATTCGAAGCTCCAAGAGCGCCGCGGGCTTAGCTTTAGGCTCACCACCTCAATCCCGATCGCAATCATCCGACGCTGTAGATCTCGGAACTTGGCGAGCATTTGAACCTGCGTGGCCTTGGGGCCAATGAGCTTAGGAAGCCCGGGCGGATAGGTGTGTTGTGGCGGATGAAATAAAACACCGTCGCTGTTCAGCAGCCCTTTATTTCCCCAACGAGCGACGGGCCGCTGCTCATGCACCGTAACCTTGAGTCCATCGGGCCAGACCCGCCCTACCGATACACCTTCGATCCACGGATTATGGCGGAGATCATCCTGTATCTCGTTGACACCTACCGTAAAGAAACCGCCGTACACTTCCTGAGCGATCAGCGCCCGGAGATCGCTCGGTTTGAGCTGCCGAAACTCGCCTTCTATAAATACCTCACGAATGGGCATCACGGTCGGATCGGTGATCCGTGTCAGCGCCCATGCAAGCAACGCGGTCAGATCCAGGACCACAAAAACAGTAACCAATACAATCCAACGATGGTTGTTGCAGCACACCGGGGTTCTTGCAACACGCCGATTTCGCCGCTGCTGCTTCACGCTACAACCCCGTTTTTCGGGCCATTGACAATCCGCCTCAACCGCGCCGTTTGCAGTATCATCATCACCAGATCATCAAATGATATGCTGGCTGCCTTCGCGGCCATCGGGACCAGGCTATGGCTCGTCATCCCGGGCACCGTGTTCACTTCGATAAGCCACGGCCGGTCCGCACGATCGACCAGCATGTCAACGCGCCCCCAGCTGTGCGCCCCCAAGGTCTGAAAGGCGCGCACCGCCAACGCTTGATACTCGCGCTCCCGTTCCGCAGGAAGCTCCGCGGGGCAAATATAACGGGTGCGATCGTCGTGATATTTCGCCTCGTAATCGTAGAACAACCTCGGCGTCTCCAACCGAATCATCGGCAGGGCTTCTTCGTGCAGCACGGCAACGGTATATTCGCGCCCCGTGATCCATTGTTCCGCGATGATGCTTTCATCAAATTCGGCGGCGGATTTCCAAGCCGCGCTCAGACCCTCTGGATTCTCCACCTTGCTCGCACCGATGCTCGAACCCTCGCACGCAGGTTTCACCATGATAGGCAAACCCAAGGCCGAGACGACAGCCTGCGCATCAGAACCCTCTTTCAACTCAACGAAAGATGGCGTGGGCAAACCGGCACCGATCCACACCCGTTTGGCTCTGATCTTGTCCATCGCCAACGCCGAACCCAACACGCCGCTCCCCGTGTACGGGATCCGAAGGGTTTCGAGTGCGCCTTGGATCTGTCCGTCCTCTCCGCCCCGGCCATGCAGGGCGATAAAAGCGCAGTCATAGCCGTCGCTTCGTAATCGTTCCAACACGTGAGCGTCTAGATCAACAGGCGTCGCATGCACCCCCTTGCGCCGGAGAGCGGCTAAAACCGCATTACCGCTTTCGAGCGAAATCGCACGCTCCGCCGAATCACCGCCCATGAGCACCGCCACGTTCGTGAACGTACTCATGCACCCTCGCTGGAGGCGGACCGCGTAGGTTCGCCCACGATCCTGACTTCCGGCGCTAGCCGCACAGCCTGGGCGGACTCCACTGTCGATTGAATCTTCTCGATCAGGGCTTCTATGTCAGTGGCGGTTGCTTTCCCAAGGTTTACGATGAAATTAGCGTGCTTCTCCGAAACCCGGGCTTCACCGACTGACAGGCCTTTCAATCCACTTGCTTCGATCAAGCGCGCCGCGTGATCCCCGGGGGGATTGCTAAATACGGAACCGCAACTGCGTTGGTGGATCGGCTGTGCAACCGACCGCCGCATCATGAGGGACTTGATGCGGTGCATGCCGCGACGATCGGGATCCGGCGTCAAAGACAGCTCGGCGCCCAGGAACCATTCATCATCTTTTAGGCCATTGAGATGGCGGTAACCAGCAACGAACTCCTGCCGTTCGCGCGTCCGTCGGACGCCTTTACGATCCACGGTTTCAACACTTCGTACGAGATCCCACGTCTGTCCGCCGTAGGCGCCGGCATTCATCGCGAGAGCCCCACCCAGGGTTCCGGGAACA
>JBOIDM010000328.1:0-8043 GCA_050740575.1 Gammaproteobacteria bacterium | reverse complement strand
GCAATGCATCGATCGGCAGAAGACCGAGATCGAACGCAACACACGGCAATTTATCGATCACCGTCCGGCGAATCACACCTTGCTTTGGGGTCCGCGCGGTACGGGCAAGTCGTCGTTGATTAAAGCGGTATTTAATGCTTTCGCGTCCGAGGGGCTGCGATTAATCGAGATCGGTAAACAGGACCTCGGCGATTTACCGCGGATCTATGACCGGATCTTCAATCGTCCGGAGAGATTCATCTTATATTGCGACGATCTATCCTTCGAAGCCGACGACTCGGCTTATAAAATCCTTAAGATAGCTATTGATGGATCGATGAGTAGTGTCCCGGACAATGCGTTAATCTATGCTACCTCCAATCGCCGACACTTAATGCCGGAATACTTGGATGAGAATCTCCGTGCCCGCAGCGTCGAGGGCGAGATCCATCAGACGGAAGGGGTAGAGGAAAAAATTGCGCTCTCCGAACGATTCGGATTATGGTTGGCGTTCCATCCTTTTGAGCAAGAGGAATACCTTAAAATCGTGTTCTATTGGCTCGCAAGCTTCGGAGCTGTGGTCACGGACCACGAATTGGTTAGGCAGGAGGCCTTGCGGTGGGCCCTGCTGCGCGGATCGAGGAGCGGGCGCGCGGCTTACCAATTCGCCCGCGATTGGGCCGGACGGTGTGGTTTGGAACGAAAGGGATAAAGCGATGCCTGGCATAAACGTATGAGCGCGAGCCGCGAAGAATTACGTGAAGTCGTCGCGCACGCCGAGCGGCTTTACTCACCCGAGGATGTGGATGTCGCCGTCGATCGAATGGCCGCGGAAATGAATGCGGTGCTTGCGGAAAAAGATCCGCTGCTGCTATGTGTAATGACCGGAGGCGTCGTGCCGACAGGGCTGCTGTTACCTCGGTTGCGCTTTCCCTTGGAACTGGATTACCTGCACGTGTCACGCTATCGGGGGCAGACCTCCGGTGGCGAAATCGAGTGGCTGCGGCGTCCTCGTTGCCGGCTCAGCGGCCGCGTCGTGGTGGTGGTCGATGATGTCCTGGATGAGGGACTTACGTTGTCCGCGGTCCTCGAAGCTTGCAAACGGGACGGCGCGGCGGAAGCCTTAACCGCGGTTCTAATCAAGAAGCGTTTGCAGCGCCGCGCCGGCATGCTGAGCCCGAGCTTTGTCGGATTGGAGACAGATGAGCGTTATCTCTTCGGCTATGGCATGGACTATAAAAACCACCTGCGCAACGCGCCCGGCATCTTCGCGGTGAGCGCATGAGTGGCCTCGCGATCATAGGCGGCACCGGCCTGAGGAGTCTGACCGGGTTCGAAATCCTACGCCGGGAGGTAAAGCAAACCCCTTATGGCGAGCCCTCGAGCCCGCTCGTTCACGGGCTGTTGTGCGGTAAGGAGATCGTATTTATGGTGCGGCACGGCGTTTCTCACGCGATCCCGCCGCACCGCGTCAACTACCGCGCCAATCTTTGGGCCTTGAAAGACATCGGTATAGAAAAGCTCATCAGCATCGCGGCGGTCGGTGGCATTACTTCCGAGTTGACCCCGAGCCGAATCGCGTTTCCCGACCAAATCATCGATTACACGTGGTCGCGTGCAAATACCTTTTTTGAAGACGGGATCGACCATGTAACACATATCGATTTTACGCGGCCCTACTGTGAGGAGTTGCGCCAAGTATTGATCCGTGCCGCGGGGGAGGCCGGCATAGAGGCACTGACCAGAGGAACCTATGGGGCCACGCAAGGACCGCGGCTAGAGACCGCCGCCGAAATCGACCGCCTAGAGCGCGATGGCTGTGATATGGTCGGCATGACGGGGATGCCGGAAGCCGCATTGGCGCGCGAGCTTGACCTTTGCTATGCAAGCTGTGCGGTGGTCGCAAACCGCGCAGCGGGCCGGGGCCGGGAACCGCTGTCGATGAAAGTCATTGAGGCAAACCTCAAAGTCGGGATAATGCAAGTGCAGCGCCTGCTGGAACATGTGGTTCCTATGGCTTAGAGGAATCGATAAACCGATATGTACAGATCATTCTACAAGCTCAAGGAAAAACCGTTTGGGTTAAGCCCTAGTCCCAAGATGTTTTTTAGCAGTCACAGTCATAAACGTGCGCTGTCCTACCTCTTATACGGGGTTAAGCAAGGCGATGGCTTCATCGTCATTACCGGAGATGTCGGCACCGGTAAGACCACGTTGGTGGGGGCGCTGGAAGTAATGCTCGAGGGTTACAACATCGTTGTCGGGAGAATCGTTTCCACGCAGATCGAAGCCGAAGATCTATTGCGCGTCGCCGCCGCCGAATTTGGTCTGGCTTACAAGTCAGAGTCCAAGGCGGCGCTATTGAAAACCATGGAAGAGCTGTTCCGGGAATGCGCGCAGCAGGGGAAGCGGGTATTGCTACTGGTCGATGAGGCACAGAATCTGCCGCCGCGCTCGGTTGAAGAGCTGCGCATGCTGTCGAACTTCCAATATAACGGCCGCCCCCTGGTGCAGAGCTTTCTCCTCGGTCAAAAAGAATTTAGGGTATTGCTACGGTCTCCAAGTTTCGTGCAGTTCCGGCAACGGGTGATCGCCGCCTATCATCTCAAACCCTTGGACGTTGAGGAGACGCAGGCCTACATTGAGCACAGACTGCGTTTGGTCGGGTGGAATCAGGACCCGGCTTTCGCGCAAGAGGCGTTTCCGCTGATACACCGGATCACCCAAGGCGTACCGCGCAAGATCAATATGCTCTGCGATCGGATCCTCTTGTTCGGCTGCCTGGAAGAAAAGCATGTGGTTAATGCCGAAGTGTTAACGGCGGTGACCGATGATCTCAGGCAAGAGGATCTCATGGGCGCCGATGACCAATCCGCGCGTGATGCTACAGGAGACGCCCGGGTGTCACCATTGCGACCAAACTTAGGCGACGCGAATGAGGAGGGCAGGATCGCCGTGCTGGAAACGTCGCTGGAAACCCTTGGGAGCATGGTCAAGCGAGAATTGAGCATGCTACGAAAAGCGATATTGGACAATCAAAGTAGTCGTTTGAAGACCGATTCGATCCCCGTGGAAACGCGCTTGCCAAAGGCGCAGAAGGGCGCGGAGAAAGAATAACTACTTAACGGGGCGCCAGTGTCCCGACTTGCCGCCCATTTTTTCGAGTAAGCGTACCCCCGAGATGGTCATGCCGCGGTCCATGGATTTGCACATGTCATAGACGGTTAACAACGCCACCTGGACAGCCGTCAATGCCTCCATCTCAACACCGGTCTGAGCGCTCGTTTCGACCTTCGACTCGCACCTCGCGGTGCTTGCCTTGGCATCGAGGAAAAAACTGATTTCGATGTAGGTCAGGGGCAGCGGGTGGCAGAGCGGGATCAGATCCGCGGTTTTTTTTGCGGCCATGATCCCGGCGATTCTTGCAATGCCGAGCACGTCCCCTTTCTTGTGAAGACCTTTCTGAACCATCGCCAGCGTTTGCGGATTCATCGCGATGGTCCCTTCGGCGATGGCCATCCGGTGGGTCACCGCTTTCGCCGCGATGTCCACCATTCGGGCTTCTCCGTCGCGATTAAAATGCGAGAGTTTCGACATGCTGCTTAGTCCCGAGCTTTCCGTACTATACTGGTACGGTGGCCGGTGAGGAAACCGTCATCACGAGCTCGTGGTTGGAAATCATGGGATTCGGTAAGTTTTATTCCGGTGGCAAGTAGGAGAGCATAGGTTGCCGATCACAGTCAAATTCTTCGCGAGCCTGAGGGAACGCCTCGGGCGCAGTGAAGATCGTATACAAGCCGCGCCGGGCATGACAGTCCGCGATGTTTGGACGAGTGTGAGCCGCGGTATGCCGCTACCCGCGAATATTCTGATTGCCGTAAACCAGGACTACGCGACTTTCGCCGCGACGGTCGAGGACGGAGACGAAGTAGCGTTTTTCCCGCCGATCACGGGGGGTCGTCCGCCGCCCGTGCGCGGGTTAAGGCACGATGCGGTCAATCGTCACGGTGATCGGTGCGCTCGGGCTTTCCGTGAGCGAGATGGCGTTCGGCGTGTATCCCTCGAAATCACCGCTCTGGGCGCGTGCCTCGCCCGAAAGGGAGGCGCGGGCGCCGACCACGACTTCATCGAAGTTGGATAGCCGCATCTCGGGGGTCATGGCCTGCGAGTCGTCGAGGACGACGGTCGCGGGCAGGTCTTGGGCGCGGATACGTGCGATTGCCAAGGGCATGCGCGGACCCTGAGTCGCACGGGCGAACACGAAGACTGTCGTGTCGGGACCAATACGCTCGGTCAAGGATTTATCCAGTATCACCTGGACCTCGAGCCGCACCGCGCCTTTTGCGCCTGGGGAGGTTCCGGCACCGTCTTCGCCCAGTTGCTCGATTTGAGCGCGCGCCAGACGCTCCTGCTCGCTGCCCGCGGGTAAGTGCTGCGCTAGCCGCTGTAGATAGCCGCGCGCCTCGGCTTTAGCGCCGCGGTTAATGCTCGCCGCTGCCGCCAGCCACAGTGCTCCCGGGTGTTCCGGGGCGAGCGTGAGTGCGCGTTCGATCAATTCCAGGGCTTGGCCGTCCAACCGGCCGCCGTGCGACGATGCTATCGCGCGCGCGTAATCGACGAGGAGATCGGGATTATCCCCGAGCAGCCGGTGTGCCTGGGCGAGCGCCGCCGTTGCCTTTGCGGGTTCGGCGAGCGCGAGATAGGTGCGCCCGAGCAACAGCCAGCCCTCCCCAAGATCAGGATCGGCGCGTAGCCGCGACTCGATCGTCGAGATCGCTTCTTGGAGATGTTGGCGGCGTTCTGCCTCGTCCTCGGTCTGGCGCATCGCGGTAGCGAGCTCATCGGTGGCGCCGAGCCAGAGATAGCCGCCGGCCGAGAGGATCGGCAACGCGACGGAAATGGCGAGGGCGGTGCGCCAGTTGCGCGGAAGTTCCCGTGCGCGCGGCGGGCTCGTCTCCACGGGCAGGTCGCCCGCGAGCGCCGTCTCGAGTTCTTCCCGGGCCTCCTCGAACTGCGCTTGGGTCAGCGATCCGCGCCCGAGATCGTCGCCGAGCTCCTGGACGCGTTGACGGTAAACTGAGAGCGCCGCTTCCTGGGGATCACGGCCTGGCAACTCGCTCCGGCGCACTAGCGGCGGCAGTATCAATCCCAATGCCACGGCGACCATCACGGCCACCAGTCCCCAGAAGATGATCACCGGCCGTTGGCGCGCGCAGTGGAAGGCACTGGAGACGCTCGCACCGGGTGCTAGCGGCGGACGTCTTTCGTCCCGAGCAACCTGGCAACGCGCTCCCGTTCAGCGGGCGCGAGGGTGACGGGCTGGCCGCGGCGGTGGCGCACGGCGCGCCATAGGAACAAGATTCCGGCACATAAAATCACCGCCGGTCCGAACCAAAGCGCCAGGGTCTTCAGGGTGACGGGAGGCCGATAGAGGACGAACTCACCGTAGCGTTTTACCAAGAAGTCGATGATCTGCCGATCGGTGCGGCCCGCTTGCATCATCGCGAAGATCTCGCGGCGCAGATCGCCGGCGAGCTCGGCGTGAGAATCGGCGAGTGATTGATTCTGGCACACCAGGCACCTAAGCTCGCTGGTGATCGCTTGGAAGCGTTGCTCTAGCCGGGGATCGCTGAACTCGAAGACGGCCGGATCGGCGGCCGCCGCGGCAAGCGCATAGGTCAAAGGCAAGACCAGGAGCCAACGCATGGACTATTCGGTACCGTTCAAGAGGCGTGCGCCGGTCTTCCGCAACCGCGGCAGCAGATCCGATTCGACCACCTCGGGGGTCAGCGGTCCCACGTGCTTTAAGCGGATGACGCCGTCGGCATCGACCAGGAAGCTCTCGGGCACGCCGTAGACGCCCCACTCGATCGCGGCCCGCCCGTCGCCGTCATAAGCAATGGTTTCGTACGGATCGCCCAAGCGCCGAAGCCAGGCGAGTGCTTGGTCACGCTCATCTTTGTAGTTCAAACCGATGATCCGCATTCCGCTCGTGCGCGCCAGATTGAGAAGCAGCGGGTGCTCATCCCGGCAGGCCACACACCAGCTCGCCCACACGTTGACCAGCGTGGCCGTGCCTTTTAAGTCTTCGGTATTGATGCGCTTCGCGGGATCGCGCAATTGCGGGAGATCGAATCCGGGCGCGGGCTTATCGATGAACGGGGAGGGGACTAGCCTCGGATCGCGCCGCAGACCCACGACCAGCAGAGCGATCAAGAGTACAAATGCCGTCAGCGGCAGCGCGTAGCGCAACATGGCTCAGGTGACTGGATCCGTGGCGCCGGTCAGCCGAACGGGAGCAGGCCGCGAACCGAAGCGGTAGCGCCGATCGCTTGCGGCCAGGATCCCCCCGAGTGCCATCACCACTCCGCCCAACCAGATCCAACGCACGCAAGGCTTCACCTGGATGCGCACGCTCCAAGCGTCTTTACCTACCGGCTCGCCCAAGGCCACATAGAGATCACGTGTGACTCCGGCATCGATGGCGGCCTCGGTCATGGGGCTGGTCTGTACGCGATAGATCCTTTTCTGCGGATGAAGCTCCGCGACCAATGACTTCCCGCGCAGGACGACGATCCTAGCCTCGGTTGCATCGTAATTGGGGCCCTGCACGCTCCGCAGGTGCTCCATGCGAAAACGATATCCGCCGAGCTCGGCAGCCTCCCCAATGGCAAGCTTCACATCCCGCTCGGTCCCATAGAGCGAGGTCACCGTCACCCCCGCCAGCGTGAGCGCGAAGCCGAGGTGAGCCACGGCCATACCTGAAAACCCCGGCGATAACGCACGCATTTTCCCCTGCAAGGTGTGCTGATGCGCCCAACGCTCCCGTACCGCGATCGCGGTACTCAGCAGGACCCACGTGGCCACAAAGAGACCGAGAAATGTGTAGATCACCTTCCCTTGGCCAAGCACCAGAGCGGCGCTTATCGCGGCGGTGGCGCAGGCGAAAGCCACGGGCCACAATCTATTCGCAAGCTCACGCCCGCCCTGGCCTTTCCAGCGCGTCAGCGGGCCCAGTCCGAGGACCAGCCCCAAGAGCAGCATCAGCGGCACGAAGACCGTATCGAAGTACGGAGGCCCCACCGAGATCTTCCCGAGCCCAAGCGCGTCGAGCGCCAATGGATATAGGGTGCCCAATAATACCGCGGCTGCCGCGACCAGAAGCACGCAATTATTGATGAGCAGCAGGCCCTCGCGGGAGAACGGATCGAAGCGTCCGGTATCGATGATGCGCGGTGCTCGGACAGCGTACAGAACGAGCGATCCGCCCACGGTGAATCCTAAGATACCGAGGATGTAGACACCGCGCTCGGGATCGGTGGCGAAGGCGTGCACCGAGGTCAATACGCCGGAGCGCACCAGAAATGTTCCAAGCAGGCTCAATGAGAAGGCACAGATCGCCCAAAGACAAGTCCAGCGCTTAAAGGCATCGCGCTTATCGGTGACGGCGAGCGAATGGATCAAGGCCGTGCCGAGGAGCCAGGGCATGAAGGAGGCGTTTTCGACTGGATCCCAGAACCACCACCCGCCCCAACCGAGCTCATAGTAAGCCCACCAGCTCCCGAGCGTGATGCCGACCGTCAGAAAGATCCAGGCCATGAGCGTCCACGGGCGCGACCAGCGGGCCCAGGGCGCGTCGAGCCGTCCACCGATCAAAGCCGAGATGGCGAAACTGAAGGCTACCGAAAATCCCACATAGCCCATGTACAGCATAGGTGGATGCATGACTAGGCCTGGATCTTGTAGCAGCGGGTTGAGATCGCGGCCCTCGGCGGGGGCGGAAAACTGGCGTACGAAGGGATTGGAGGTCAGGAGCATGAACGATAGGAACCCCACGTTGATGATGCCCATGATCGCCAGGACGCGGGCCACGAAGGCGAGCGACATGGCGTGGCTGAAGCGCGCCACGGCGACCATCCAAGCGCTCAGGATCAGGCTCCAGAGCAGAAGAGAACCTTCGTGGGCGCCCCAGACCGCGGCGATGCGGTAGGGCAGGGGAAGCGCCGTGTTGGAGTTGTTGGCGACGTAGACGACGGAGAAATCATTGCCGATAAAGCTCGCGAT
>JBOIDM010000327.1:0-6480 GCA_050740575.1 Gammaproteobacteria bacterium | reverse complement strand
GCTCCCACAATGGGACCGGGGTCGTATGGACATCGGCCATCTCGGGCGAGCTGTAGATAGGCTTGGGACGGCCCTCTGCCAAATCGGTGAGGAATCGCGGCAGCGTCACCTCGGCTTCGTTGAGCACGAAATGATCAACGCCCGGAAACGCGGCGTACTCGTGGGTAAACAGCGGGCCACCCGCGACCACTTTGACGCCCGCCGCTTTGCAGCGCCGGATCAGCGCCCGCGCGGCCGTGGCTTGGACATTCATCGCACCTATGAAGACATAATCCGCCCATTCGAGATCCTCGTCGGCAAGCTTGCTTAAATTGAGATCGACGAGACGCTTATTCCACTCCTTGGGTAACATGGCCGCGACGGTTAGCAATCCGATTGGGGGATAACTGGCCCGTTTTCCCGAGATCCTGAGCAAATTGCTCATCGACCAGAAGGCATAGGGCATCTCGGGGTAGACCAGCAGGATGTTCATATGCTTCTCCACCGTAGTCTTATATTTTAGTATCGTTTTCCGGCCGCGCCTCGCAGCACCCGTGCGCAGGCGATGAAGTGGCATCCAAGCTATAAGGGTATCCCTATCGCCGCTTCATTCCAAGCCCCAGCCTATTCTAATGCAAGACGAGAAGCCGGCTGTCATCCCGGCCATGGATTGGCCGGGACCCAGTGCAGCGATTCCCTCCTTGGAGCTGGATTCCGGCCATTCCCTTGCCAGAAAGACAGTACCTGAGCGCTGATGCGCCGCTTTCGATTCGTGAACGCTATTTGTGGGACACCGTACTAATGGAATTCTCTTGTGGCGCCACACATGCTCGGAGTCGGTCCCAAAGCGATTTGCTGCCAAATCCAAATACTTGTTCCTCCGCAATCAAGAATACAGGCGTACCACCACTGGAAATTTTGACCGCATGGGCAACGGTTTCTTTTCCACCCTCGGACTGCGCACACGCTTGCAGGGCCTCTAGGGACGGAAAATAAACCTCGGCGATCCGGTAGAATGGGGGCGGTGTCCCGCCCGGGGTCGCCATGACTTTCGTCGCTACAAACCTCGTTTTACCGAAAAGCTTCTTCACCGCCATCGGTACGTGTTCCTCTTGATAAAGCTTTTCGAATGCGTCGATATCCCGCGGACGCGGATACATCACTATTAACTTAACGCCAGCCATAACACCCTCCTATCGTTGGTTGAGAGAAATTCGCGGATCCCTGTTTCAGCTCCAATCACTCCTCGCTACAAGCGACCAGCCGATTTATAGACTATTCGTTCTACAATTCAGGAAAAAAATCATTCCAATGCCTGCAGCGTCACCTCGACCACATCTTCGAGGGCTGAACGATCGCTTCGGATCTTTCCAATAACCAAGAGACCTTGTAGGTTGCAGGTCAAATAGCGCGCTAACGCCTGCAGATCGCGTTGTTTATCGAACTCGCCTGCACGCTGATCGCGCAGCAAGGTTTTATAGAAACCGTCCTCGAGTTGCCTTACGCACAGGCTCACCTTCTTGGCCGTGTCAGGATCGCTCAGTCCCCGCTCCACGGCCGAGTTGGTCACCAGGCAGCCGCGCAACGGCCCGCCGGTGATCACATGCTCAATGACGGTTGCAAAGAATTGACGGATAGCCGCTTTGCCCGAGGCGTTAGTATCAAGAATATCGAGCAGTTTCCTCACCACCACCTTGCGATAGCGGTCCAGGACCCTGAGAAAAAGGCGTTGCTTGTCCCCGAAGGCATCATACAGGCTACCGCGATGGATCCCCATACTCTCCACCAGATCTTGGATCGAGGTCGCTTCGTACCCTTTGGCCCAAAACGTCTCGACGGCCCTGTCCAACACTGCCTCTACGTCGAACTCTCTCGGTCTCGCCACGCGCCTTACCTTGGTGCCTTCATTGCCGACAAAAAGCCTAGTCTTTCTAGACTATATAGTCAAGAATGATTTGCGAAATGATTAGAGGCCTAATTCAATCCAGGGTTTCGTTCAAGTAGTTTTACCGGCTATGCTGTCGCACGGCGGTTAAGATCCTAGTCGTTATAGGTCACGCGGTAGATGTTTCCGCCGTAATCGTCGGAGATGTAGATAGCCCCGTCGGGTCCCTCGGCGACATCCACGGGGCGACCGATGACCTCTTCATCTTGCTCGAAGCCTGTAGCGAATTTGCGCTCCGTGATCTTCCCCGTAGCATCAAAATGCAGCGACACCACTTCGTACCCGGCTTTCTCGGTACGATTCCAGGATCCATGTAGAGCGGCTAGCGCCACACCCTGATAGCCTGGCGGCAGACTGTTGCCGTGAATGAACGACAAGCCTAAGGGCGCGGTATGGGCGCCGAAGTTATGGACGGGAGACACGCTCGCGCGCACCTTATCTTCGTTTCCGGCACCGAGACCGGGATCGGGCGCTTTATCGCCGTTGGCATATGGCCAGCCGTAGAACTTGCCGTGCTCGATGCGATTAAGCTCACAGGGAGGAAAGTCATCGCCCAGTAAATCGCGCCCGTTATCGGCGCCGTACAGTTCATTTTTTATGGGACGCCAATCAAAGCCCACGGTATTGCGGAGCCCGGTGGCATAGATCCCGCCCGCCGTACCATCGGGTCGAAAGCGCAGCAAGGCGGCGCGCCGGGGATCGGCTTCCCTACAGGCATTGCAGCTGGACCCCACCGACACGTACAGCCACCCATCCGGGCCCAGGCGCACGCTACGCGTCCAGTGTTGGCCGTCGGCGGGAAGGTCCGCCAGGCGCTCGAAACCGCCGCTCACACTGCGGTCCTTTTCGTCAAATCGGACGCGTCCCAGCGCGTGGGTCTCGGCGACGTACAGCCAGCCTTCATGGAGGTCTAAACCATGAGGTCGATCGAGCCCCGTGAGTAAGTCTCGACGCCCGTCCGGCCTCCCGTCCGCATCGCTATCGCGTTCAAGTAGGACGATGCGTCCAGAGCGTGGCAGGCTCACGAGCAAATCACCTGCCGCGGTAAATCGCAGCATGCGCGCATCGGTCAGTCCGCTCGCGTAAATGGCGATAGCAAAGCCATCCGGCAAGCGAATTCGATTTCGAAGCGAGTCGGTCGTTGGCGCGCTTCGAAACCATCGACCGATTGCGCTAGGCATGTTCACCGTGAAGCGCTCGGGCCACAGCAACCATAGGAGAATGGCCGCGACACCGAGATGGAGAAGACTGCGCGGTACAGTTTTCATTTCACGGCGGGAGTGGTTTTGGACAACCGGCGAGGTTTGCTTCTCTACGGCGACAAGGAAAACGGTGTGCCACCCGTGGAGATCTTAACCGCAGCCGGATGCGGCCTGACTTTGAAAATATCCGTTCCTTATATTTAAAGCCCTGGCCCCGAGCGCAATGCGGCGATGCGCTCCTCGATCGGCGGATGGCTCATGAACAGCCGAGCCAGGCCCGAGGGCTTGCCCGCGATGCCGAAGGCCTGTAACTGCTCAGGCATGGGATCCTGCTGAACCGAAGCGCCTAGGCGTTCCAGGGCCCGGATCATCTTGTCCCGGCCTGCCAGCTTGGCGCCGCCGGCATCGGCGCGAAACTCGCGCCAGCGGCTGAACCACATCACGATAATCATCGCCAGTACGCCGAGCACCATCTCGGCGATTATCGTCGTGATCCAGAAGGCCGGCCCATGCCCTCGTTCGTTGCGAAACACGGCCCGATCCACCAACTGGCCGATGACCCGCGAGAGGAATAGCACGAAGGTGTTGACCACGCCCTGAATCAGGGCCAAGGTGACCATGTCGCCATTGGCCACGTGGGACATTTCGTGTCCCAGCACCGCCTCCACCTCCTCGCGCCGCATCCGCTGCAGAAGACCGGTGCTGACCGCAACCAGCGCACGATTGCGGTTGGCGCCGGTGGCAAAGGCGTTCAAGTCGGGCGAGTCGTATGTTGCCACCTCGGGCACGCCGATCCCCGCCTCGCGCGCCTGGCGCGTCACGGTCTCGAGCAACCACGTCTCGGCGCTATCGCGGGGCTGCTCGATGACTTGCAGCCCCATCATGCGCTTGGCGGTCCATTTCGAGATCAACAAAGAAATGATGGAGCCGCCCATGCCGAATACACCCGCCATGATCAGTAGCCCAGGCAGGTTCATTCCAACCCCTTGGCCGGCCAGATAAGCTTCGATGCCAAAGACCTTCACAATGATGCCGAGCAACAGCATCACCGCAAGATTCGTTATCAGGAACAATATAATGCGTATCATGGATGATCCTCCTATCACGGTAGTTGGGGGCAACCATCTCAAGCTTCAAGTGCCCCGCCCGCCCATTGCGGATTGCATAAAGGAATGCCGATGCCGAGCCGATAGTTATTCCCGCAGGACGGCTCCTCCCCCTCCCCGCTCATATCCGTCCTGCATTGGCCGGGGTTCGCCCCGGCCATTTTTCATTCCCCTACATGCCGCGCCAGAAGCCCCGACACGTTCTGGAAGCCCCTAGGTAGCCGCTTACCGCTCCGGCCGCGATCTCCCGCATAGGCCGCGAGATCCGCCGGACCCAGGGTAAGGTGGCGCTGACCTGCGCGCACGACCAAGGGTGCATCCGCGGGAATGACTGTGACCGCGGTAACAAAATCGTCCCTCGACACCACCTTGGCGCTCGCGATGTGCACCATTTTCAGGCCCTTGCCCTTGGCAAGTTCGGGAAGCTCTTTCAAGGGGAACACCAAAAGACGCCCCGATTTCGTGGCCACGGCGACGCGGTCGGTGTTTATATCATGGACAGGCGCCGGCGAAAGTATGCGCGCGGCGCGCGGGAGCGTCAGCACGGTCTTGCCGGCCTTGCTCTTGGTATGGAGATCTTCCAACCTGGCGACAAACCCGTAACCGGCATCCGAGGCCATCAAGTAGCGTGCATCGCCTTGCTCCAATAATACGGCCTCAAACGTCGCTCCCTCGGGCGGGGTCAAGCGCCCGGACAAGGGCTCGCCCAAACCGCGCGCCGAGGGCAGCGAATGTCCCGCCACGGAATAACACCGCCCGCTCGAATCGATGAATACCGCGAGTTGATTGCTGCGCCCGCAGGCCGCCGCCTTGAACTGATCACCCGCCCGGTAGCTCAGTTCCGCCGGATCGATGTCATGCCCCTTGGCGGCCCGTACCCAACCTTTCTCCGAGAGCACGATGGTGATGGGTTCGTTCGGGATCATCGCGGCTTCATCGAGCGCCCGCGCCTCGCCGCGTTCGACAATCGGCGCGCGACGCGGATCGCCGTAGCGCTTGGCGTCGTCCAGCAGCTCGGCGCGGATCAGTGCCTTGAGTTTTCTATTCGATCCCAAGATCTGCTCCAGGCCCTTGCGTTCCTCGGCAAGCGCGCTCTGTTCGCTGCGAATTTTCTGCTCCTCGAGTCTCGCCAAATGCCGGAGTTTCAGGTCCAGGATTGCTTCTGCCTGAAGCTCGGTGAGCCCGAAGCGGCTCATCAGTACAGGTCGCGGGGACTCTTCATTGCGGATGATGGCGATGACCTCATCGAGGGTGAGATAGGCGATGAGCAGCCCTTCGAGGATGTGCAATCGCTCGTTGACCTGATTCAAGCGATGCTGCAGGCGCCGGCGCACCGTCGCTGTCCGAAACTCCAGCCATTCCGTAAGCAAGGTCTTAAGGTCCTTAACTTGCGGGCGGCCATCCAGGCCGATAAGGTTTATATTGACGCGGTAGCTGCGTTCGAGATCGGTGGTGGCGAAGAGGTGCGCCATCACGGCATCGGCATCCACGCGGTTCGAACGCGGCGCCAGCACCAGCCGCACCGGCGTCTCGTGATCGGATTCGTCGCGCAGATCCTCGATCATGGGCAGCTTCTTGGCGTTCATCTGCGCGGCGATTTGCTCGAGGATGCGTTCCCCCGAACTTTGGTAGGGCAGGGCGGTGATGACGATGTTGCCCTCCTCCAGCTCGTAGATGGCCCGCATGCGCACCGAACCGGCGCCGCTCTCGTAGATGGCCCGCAACTGCTCGCGCGGGGTCACGATCTCGGCCGCGGTCGGGAAATCGGGGCCCAGCACGTGCCGACACAAATCGGCGATCGTGGCCTGCGGCCGATCGAGAAGCTCGATACAGGCTTGCGCGATCTCCCGGAGGTTATGCGGAGGAATGTCGGTGGCCATGCCGACAGCGATCCCGGTGGTGCCGTTCAAGAGCACATTGGGCAACCTGGCCGGCAGCAAGCGCGGTTCCTCCAAAGTCCCGTCGAAATTCGGGGCCCACTCGACGGTCCCGAGGCCCAGTTCTTTCAACAATACCTCGGCATAGCGGGTCAGGCGCGCCTCGGTATAGCGCATGGCGGCGAAGGACTTGGGGTTGTCCGTCGATCCCCAATTGCCCTGCCCGTCGATAAACGGATAGCGATAGGCGAAGGGTTGCGCCATCAATACCATCGCCTCGTAGCAGGCCATATCGCCGTGGGGATGGAATTTTCCCAACACATCCCCCACGGTGCGCGCCGATTTCTTATGCTTGGAACCGGCCGACAGCC
>JBOIDM010000326.1:0-6687 GCA_050740575.1 Gammaproteobacteria bacterium | reverse complement strand
CACTACCTCGACAGCGGGTTTGTCAATTTCAACATCGATTCGACCCAGGTTTCCATTACGCCCGATAAAAGCGACGTGTATGTCACGATTAACGTCAGCGAAGGGGAACGCTACGAAATTTCCGATGTGAAGCTCGCGGGCGATCTCATCGTCCCCGCGGATGACCTTTTTCCCTTGGTGACGACCGGGCGCGGCGAGATATTTTCTAGAAAAGAAGTCACCCAGACGAGCACCAACATTAGCGAGCGGCTCGGCGATGAAGGCTATGCATTCGCCAACGTAAATCCGGTGCCCCAGATCGATGAAAAATCCAAGACCGTGTCATTGACCTATTTCGTGGACCCGGGCAAACGCGTGTACGTGCGCAGGATCAACTTTTCGGGTAATGTCAAGACCCGCGACGAGGTGTTGCGGCGGGAGATGCGCCAGATGGAGGGCGCGTGGTTTTCGACCGGCAAGGTGAACCGCTCCAAGACCCGGTTGCAAAAGCTCGGTTTCTTCGAGGAGGTCAACGTCGAAACGCCGGCGGTTCCTGATACCCCCGATCAGGTGGATGTCAATTATTCGGTGGTGGAACGGGCGTCGGGAAATCTATTGCTAGGCTTGGGGTTCTCGCAAACACAAGGGTTGATCTTCAATACCAGCGTGGTTCAGGACAACTTCCTCGGCAGCGGGAAACGGGTGAACTTTGCCTTCAACAATAGCGACGTGAACCGAGTATTTGCCTTGGGCTATACCAATCCCTATTTTACCATCGATGGCATCAGCCAAGGCTTCGATGTCTCCTACCGGGAGACCGACGCCGGAGATGCGAACATTACACGGTTTGATTCCAAGGTCATGAGCGGCGGGGTGAACTTCGGCATTCCGGTGTCGGAGTTTAATTTCCTCAATCTCGGGTTCCAGTATGAGAATACGGAGATCGATGAACAGGGCCTCAGCTCCGATGAGGTGGAAGAGTTTATCGCGCGGGAGGGCGACAAATTCGATGTGTTGCAGATAAGCTCCGGCTTTGCCTACGATACACGCAATAAAGCGTTGTTGCCGGACCGCGGCACGTATCATCGCATCCGGGGTCAAGTGGCGGTTCCGGGCGGGGACCTCCAGTATTACAAAATCGATTACGATGCCCGCTGGTTTTATCCTTTTACCGAGGACTATGTGCTCGCCCTGCAGGGACAGTTCGGCTATGGTGATGGATACAGCGACACCGAAGAGCTGCCATTTTTCGAGAACTTCTATGCCGGCGGCCCGCGCACCGTGCGCGGTTACGAGGAGAACACCTTGGGACCCGAGGATTCCAACGGCCGGGCGCTCGGGGGAAATGTCATGATCGTTGCCAACGCCGAGCTCATCCTCCCCGTACCCTTCCTAACGGACGTGAAGTCGGTGCGATTTACCGCCTTCGTTGACGCGGGCAATGTTTATGGCGAGGACGAAGATATTGATTTAGGCACTATCCGGCTCTCCGCGGGGCTCTCGGGACTTTGGGTATCGCCCTTCGGGGTTTTGACCGTCAGCGTGGCGCAGCCTTTCAACGATAGCGACAGCGATGACACGCAACCCTTTCAATTCACGTTTGGCACTTCGTTTTAATTGGAGCAATGATCTTGAAGAAGCTTAAGGTATTTTCGAGTTTGATCGTTTTATGCAGCGCCGTGGCGGGCCCGCCGTCCCGGGCCGCGGAACTGCGGATCGGGGTGGTCAATCCCATCAAGGTGCTGGAGGCCGCCCCGCAAGCCGAGGAAGCGCGGAAACGGCTCGAGCGCGAATTCGCACCGCGCGATAGGAATCTGGTCGCGGCACAAAAGAAGGCTAAACAGCTTGAAGACCGGCTGGCGAAGGATGCGCCGGTCATGAGCGATACCGAACGCCGCAAAATCGAGCGCGACATCATCGGCGTGAAACGCGATCTCAAACGCGACCAGGACGAGTTTAGAGAGGACCTGAATTTCCGTCGCAATGAAGAATTCGGCAAGATTCAGCGCCAAGTAGTCCAGGCGATCCAGATCCTCGCCAAGGAGGAGGGTTTCGATGTCATCGTCGGAGAAGGCGTGATCTACGCGAATGAGCGTGTAGATGTCACCAACAAGGTGGTCGAGCGTTTGAAGAAGGGTTACAAAGCCAAGTAGTGCGCCGGCGATGGCCGTTCGCTTAGGCGATCTTGCGCGGCATATCGGAGCGACGCTCCAGGGGGACGAAGGGTGTTTGGTCGCGAACATGGCGCCGCTCGATACGGCCCAAGCAGGCGATGTATCGTTCTTGTTTGACCGGCGCTACCGGAATTTTCTGAAAGTCACCGCAGCCTCCGCGGTCATTCTGCATCCGGCCGAGTTGAGCGCATGCCCTGTCGCCGCGCTGGTCACCGCGGATCCTTATCTAGCCTATGCGCGCGCTGCCAGCTTTCTAAGCCCGCCGCCCGCCTTCGATCCCGGTATTCATACGAGCGCTTGTATCGCTCCCACCGCCAGCGTGGATGCGAGCGCGTATGTGGGGGCGTTCGCGGTTATTGAAGAGGACGCCCGGATCGGGTCCCGGGGTTTCATCGGTCCGGGCTGTATTATTGGGCGCGCGGTGCGGATAGGCGATCACTCTCGTCTGAGCGCACGGGTGACTGTCATCAGCGGCGCGAGCATCGGACAGCGTTGCTTGATTCATCCGGGGGCGGTCATCGGCGCGGACGGGTTCGGCCTTGCCCGCGATCGAGGCCTGTGGACGAAAATCCCGCAGAACGCGAGCGTGCGGATCGGCGATGACGTGGAGATTGGAGCCAATACGACCATCGACCGCGGTACCTTCAAGGATACGGTCATTGAAGACGGGGTTAAGCTCGATAATCTCATCCAAATCGGACATAATGTCCGTATCGGCGCACACACCGCAATCGCGGGCTGCGTGGGCATCTCGGGTAGCACGCGGATCGGTAAGCGCTGCTTGATAGGCGGCGGCGCGGGCATCGCGGGACACATCGAAATTGCGGACGATGTCGTGATCAAGGGCGCCGCGGCGGTCACCAAATCCATCCCCGTAGCGGGCGTCTACTCCTCCATCTGGCCGGCGCGAGAGGACAAGGAATGGCGGCGGAAAGTCGCCCGCTTCAATCGGCTCGACAAGGCGGCGATCCAATGCCGGAACAGGGCGCGCGGCGGCGCGAATGCCGGAAACGAGGGCGAGAGCTTGTGAATAAGCAGGCGCCGCGAAGGCGATAGCTGGTGCTCGATATTCAGAAAATACGGCGGCTGTTACCGCACCGCTATCCGATCTTGCTTATTGATCGGGTGCTGGAGTGCGTGGATGGTCAATCGCTGGTCGCGGTTAAAAACGTTACCATTAACGAGCCGTTTTTCAGCGGTCATTTTCCTGATCGGCCGATCATGCCGGGCGTGCTGATTCTGGAGGCGCTGGCGCAAGCGACGGCACTGCTGGCCTTTAGCTCCGGACAGATCGAGTCCGATCCCGAGGCGCTTTATTACCTCGTCGGTATCGATAAGGCACGCTTCAAAAAGCCGGTAGTTCCGGGCGACCAACTGCATTTATATGTGCAGTTGGAGCGCGAGATCCGTGGGATCTATCGCTGCGACGCCGTCGCCCGCGTGGACGGTAAACCGGTGGCCACGGCCAAGATCATGGCCTGTTCGGTTGTTGACCGTTGATAGACGCCCAGGCGAT
Source organism: Gammaproteobacteria bacterium (assembly GCA_050740575.1). Taxonomy (GTDB): domain Bacteria; phylum Pseudomonadota; class Gammaproteobacteria; order JACCXJ01; family JACCXJ01; genus USCg-Taylor. The sequence continues at coordinate 3,018 of JBOIDM010000326.1, read as the reverse complement.
CGTAGATCCCAGCGTTAGGCTCGGAAGCGATGTAACGATTGGGCCCTGGTCTCTCATCGGGCCCGATGTGGAGATCGGGGACGGCACGTGGATTGGACCGCATGTCGTGGTCCAGGGTCCGGCGCGTATCGGCCGAGACAATCGGATCTTCCAGTTTTGCTCGCTGGGCACGGATCCCCAGGATAAAAAGTACGGCGGAGAGCGCGATCAAACCCGTCTCGAGATCGGCGATCGCAATACTATACGCGAATACTGCACCATGAACCGCGGCACGGTCCAAGGCGGTGGCGTAACTCGGATCGGGAATGACAACTGGATCATGGCCTATGTACACATCGCCCACGACTGCATCGTCGGCAGTCAGACAGTGTTCGCGAACGGTGCCTCGCTCGCGGGTCATGTCATCGTCGAGGATTACGCGATTCTCGGGGGCTTCACGCTAGTGCATCAGTTCTGCCGCGTCGGTGCATATAGCTTCGCGGCATTCTCGTCGGTGGTGGTCAAAGACGTTCCGCCCTACGTCATGGTGTCCCAGAAGCCGGCGAAAGTGCACGGACTGAATCGGGAAGGGCTCAAACGCAACGGTTTGAGCAATGAAACCATCAATCTCCTGCGGCGTGCCTATCGCATCTTGTACCGTGAGAATCTCACCGTCTCCGATTCGATCGAGCGGCTCAAGGCCCTCGCGCCCGAGTCCCCGGAGGTCGCGCGCTTGATCGACTTCGTAGGAAAGTGTACCCGTGGGATCATACGCTGAGATCCCGGACAGGCACGACGCCGGTTGCCGGTAAACCCAGCGATTCTCCCCATGCTGCGAGCGGCCGTCATCGGCGCGGGCTATCTCGGACGATTCCACGCACAGAAATATGCCGCGCTGCCTGATGTGAAGCTGTGCGCGGTGGTCGATCTCATCGAGGAACGGGCACGAGAAGTTGCGGGCCCCTATCAAGCACAAGCGCTTACCGACTATCGGCGCATGCTCGCGGCGGTGGACGTGGTGTCGGTGGTGGTGCCGCCCGAGTCGCACTACACGGTGGCGAAAGATTGTTTGGCGGCCGGTGTTCACGTGCTGGTGGAAAAACCGATGACGCGCACGCTCGCCGAGGCCGACGAGCTGATCGCATTGGCCCGGCGTCAGGGATTGGTATTGCAGGTGGGGCACCTCGAACGGTTCAACCCCGCGTTACTCGCTTTGCGCGGTATTCTGCAGCAACCGATGTTCATCGAGTCCCTCCGCATCGCCTCCTTCCAACCGCGCGGAGCGGAGGTGAGTGTGGTGATGGATCTGATGATCCACGACATCGACATCATTCTCAATATCGTCGCGAGCGAGGTCGCGGCCATCCGCCCGATGGGGTTTCCCGTCCTGACGGCGGAGGTCGATATCGCGAACGCCCGGCTGGAGTTCGCCGACGGCTGCGTGGCCAACGTGACCGCTAGCCGTGTCAGCCAAAGTCCGCAGCGTAAGATCCGGATCTTTCAACGGGATTGCTATCTTTCGATCGATTACTTGGAGCACCGCGTCACCATCGCCAGGCGCGAGCGGGATCGCACGTCGGAGACAGGCACGATGCGTATCGTTACCGAAGAAAAAAATATCGAGCGCGCCGATGCGCTTCTGCTCGAGCTACAAGCCTTCGTGCAAGCGGTGATTAATAAGGCCCCGCCTGTCGTCTCGGGAGAAGACGGGCGGCGCGCGCTCGCCGTCGCGCTCGCGATCACCGACTCCATCGAGCGCCGATTGCTGAGGTCAAACACGACCTCCGGCGCAGCGGAAGCCACCTGAACGATGGTGACGATCCATCCAACGGCGCTCGTCGATCCCGACGCCCAACTCGCGGAAGGCGTCATGGTCGGGCCGTTCGCGGTGATAGAAAAAGATGTCAGCATTGGACCCGAGTGCAGGATCGGCGCCCATGCTGTCGTTAAACGTTATTCGCGTCTCGGCCGGCGTAATACTATTCACGAGCACGCGATCATCGGAGGCGATCCGCAAGATCTGTCGTTCAAGCCTTGCGTCAGCTATGTCAGCATCGGCGATGATAACGTGATCCGCGAAGGGGTGAGCATACACCGCGCAACCCGTGAGGGTGCAGCCACCTCACTCGGTGACGGAAACTTTCTCATGGCCAACGCCCACGTGGCGCATGATTGCAAACTCGCTAACCTCGTCGTCCTCGCCAATAGCGCCGCCCTCGGGGGCCACGTCTCGGTAGGGGATCGGGCGTTTATTTCCGCGAACGCGGCAGTCCACCAATTCTGCCGCATCGGCCGCATCGCCATGATCTCCGGTCTTGCGGGTGTCAACATGGATTGCCTGCCGTTCACGCTGGCCACCGGCGCCCCGGCGCGAGTGGTCGGGCTCAACCGCGTCGGATTGCAGCGCGCGGGGGTGAACGCTCAAGAGATCTCAGCGCTGAAACGCGCCTACCAGCTGCTATTTTTGTCGCGCATGGGCACGCCGGACGCGCTCGCGGAGCTGGCAAGCTCACCTTTCGCGCTGGTGCGGGAGTGGGGTGAATTCATCGCGGGATCCACCCGCGGGTTCGCACGCCAACGAGGCTAATGCGCATCGGGATGGTCGCGGGCGAGGCTTCGGGTGATCGCCTGGGTGCGGGTCTCATAGCGGCGCTGCGTTGCCGTGAGGGCCATCTTGTAGTCGAGGGCATCGGGGGAGCGCGCATGCAGGAGGCCGGATGCAAGGTGCTCTACCCGATGGACCGGTTGGCCGTCATGGGCGTTGTCGAGGTGCTCGGACGCTATCGCGAGTTAGCGGCGGCGCGTGCTCGGCTGGCGCAACATTTCCTCTCCAACCCTCCGGATCTCTTTGTCGGGATCGATGCGCCCGAGTTCAATCTCGCCCTGGAAGAACGCCTGCGGGCCGCCGGGGTGCGCACCGCACACTATGTGAGCCCGCAGGTTTGGGCCTGGAGACCCTGGCGGGTACGGCGGATTGCCCGAGCGGTGGACTTGATGCTGGTCTTGTATCCCTTCGAGGAGAGTTTTTACCAATCGCAC
>JBOIDM010000325.1:0-5934 GCA_050740575.1 Gammaproteobacteria bacterium | reverse complement strand
GCCGATGCCGACCATGATGGTTGGAACGACAGCCTCGAGCACTCCATGGCGAACCTGGTGTATCCAAACGGCTATATCGCCGGAATCTATCAGCCCTACATCCTGTGGGGCAGCAACTACCTGAGGGCGGAGGCCCAGACCGCTATTGCCGACGATGAGGTCGACTCCTATCCCCCCGACCTCAACGACGACGGCGTCGTGGACGCCCTCGATGCGAACAAGCTGGCCGGACATCTCGGCGAAGGCAACGGCGTCCCGCTCGAGCAGATCAGCCCGAACGGCGGCGACGCCCGGTTCTACTGGGCCAACACCTGGCCCTGGCGGCGCTTCGACCTGGACGGCGACGGCTATGTCTCCGAAACCGATGCCGGGATCGTGGCGAGCCTGGTCGGACAACCCATCCCCATGCCGGAAGATAGCATCGCGCCCACGGCGCGGGTGACCGCCCCGGGGGCCGGCGCCACGGTCACGAAAGGCGGCTATTACTTGATCCGCGGCCATGTCTGGGACAATGCGGCGGTCAAGCAGGTCGCCTACCTGGTTGACGGCGCGACGGTGTGCACGGTCACCGATCCCGTGCCTACGTTCGGATTCACCTCGCCGTTTTATGCGTGTTGGTGGAAGATACCCAAGCGGCAAGGTCCTCACGAAATCACGATCCGGGTGACCGATGCGGCCGGCAACGTGGTTATCAGCGACAGCGTCACCGTGCTGGCGCAATAGTGGCAGAAGGCCGGGTCGGGCGGAGCCGCAACCCGAGATGAGCTCCCTGTAAATAAAAAGAGGGTAGGGCCGGAGCCCTACCCTCGTCTTCAACGCAGACCCGTTAGGTTTACGGATCGATCTCGACGGTGCAGGTGTAAGTGCCTGGCACCAGATTGGTGGACGTCTCGGACGTGTCGTCGAAGGCGCTCGGCGTCAAGTCGGTTGGATTGCCCGCCTGACCGCAGTCGATCTTGGCCTTCGTTCCCCCCGTCACCTGCGAACTAAAGGATACGGTAATGTCCGACAACGGGATGTTCACGAAGCTGACCGACTCTCCGACGTACGGGCTATCCGAGCAACTCGCCTTATTGTCGACAGTGACGGTCTTGTCAGCTTCGCCGTTGTACCCGGTGGGCGTAATTTCATGGACCGTATAACTACCGAACAGCAAACCATCGACGCAGACCTTGCCGTTGCCGTCGGTCGCCGCTGTTGACGTTCCGCCGACCGTGAAGGTCACGCCTGCGTGGGGCTGACTGCCTGACCCAGCCGCAGCGTGCTTGCGGGTCTTGGTAATCAGTATCGCGCCCGTTTGCCGCGGATCTACAAACGTCAACGATTGGTTCACATCCGCCGCGAGGGTTATACATTGCGGAGCTGCCGTATCATGCCCGGCCGGGGTGGTCGTCTCGACTACGCAATAATTCCCCGCCAGCACGTTGGAGATCGTGCAGTTGCCCGTTGCGAGCGTCTGGCAGGATAGCACCGGATTGGTGATGGTGTCGGGAGGGGCCAAGAACGTCCCGAGCGTCGGATTATCATTAAACAAGGTGAACACCGCCCCAGCAAGGGCTGTCCCCGCGTCGTCTTGCTTGTGGATGTTGATCGCGGCGCAGTTGCTGATGTTGACCGTGAGTGGCGCGATGAAGTCCTTGAGCGCGGACGAGAATGTATCTGACGAGCGGCTCTTCAGGTAGGCCGAGCCGAAGGTCAGGCACTGGGTCGGGCTCGGGAAGATCGCCGTCAATGAAATGTGTGCCTCGCCGAAGGTCCGGGCGCTGAGCGCACCCAGGCTGTCACTGTTGGCAGCGGAAATAGCGCTGGTATTGATCGACCCTGCCGCTAGGGCCGAGGCCGTTAGGTCTGTCTTCACTCCCCAGCAGGGTGTGCTGTTGGCGGCCTCGCAGAGCGTTCCCGCACCGGTAGCCCTCCATCTTGACAGGAAGAGCTGCGGGTTCGTCCCTCCGTTGGACAAGTCGTACTGGATCAGCAAGTCACCTTCGGTGCGCACCGGCGTCACGCCGTTCGACGAGATGGTACTACTCTGGTTGAACTCGAAGTCCATGTTGGTGGTGCCGCTCGGATCCTGGACCCGGGTCCAAAACATATTCAGGAAGCCGCCAATGCCGCCTTCCTGGAACACGCCGAAGACGCTCAGGTCGCTCTTGTTCGGGGGGATGCCGCCGGCAACGACCGCTGGGGGCTCGGTATCCTCCTTGCTGCCCATACCGAAGGCATCGTCGCCCGAGCCGCTCGCCGTGTCCGTCTTGCGGCTCTCGGTGACGTTGGCCCAGTCGATGGACGGCGGCGCCGTGTCGTCCACCGTCAGGTTGGCGTCCGTGTCGATCTCGAAGTTGCTGCCCGCGAGGCTGTTTTCAGGATGGGCCGCCCAGGCCGGCAGCAGCGCTAGACCCGATACGGCGCCCAGCAGGATGCCGATGGATAAAGGCTTCAATTTGAAATGGTCGGTTTGACTCATGACATTACTCCCTATAAACAAGGTTGTTTCGTTGCCCTCACCTTTTGATGGCTGTGCCGCTACCTCTGCCTACGGATTTTGACGAGTCTCGCCAGCCAGTGTGACGGACCGGGAAGATGAGGCGCTTCCCATGACCCCCCGCATCCAAGGGGGTGCAGCATCGCACCACGGTAAATTGCTCTCTGTCGCTGGCGTTGTCTATACTCCCAATGACCTAGACCATTGGGAGTATAGGCGGCGGTTTTTTAACCCTATAAGTTATGCATATGCGCCGCATTCAGGCAAGAATCAAGGGAGAAGAGCCATGACTCGAAACACCACCAAGTCGTCCAGGACATCGAGGGTTTCAGCCATCGTGATCGGGATCACGCTGGCAGCGGTGTTCGCTTATCAGAATCAGAATTTCCACCAGCAGAGGGAAAAGCCTTCGGCGTCCAAGCCCCTCGCTCAGCGCACTGACCTCGAGGACCGCCAGGGGACCTCACCGGCGGCGCGCAACCGGCTGGCCCAGGACGGGTCAACCCGGCTGGCGCCGGAGGCGGATCCTTGGGGCGGATATGCGCCCGAGCCCGCCGTTCCCGAGCCGCCGCCATCCGAGATGGCGTACCCTCCCGGGGAGTTGCTCACCCGGTTGTCAGAGTGGCGAACTCATGGTGCCGAATCCATGACAGCGGATGACAGCGCTGAAATAGCGAAACTCCTGGGGCAGCTCGGGGACCAAGGCGAGGCCGGCGTGCCGGCCATCCGCAGCTTTCTGCGCGCCCGGGCGGACGTGGACTACGAAGCTTTAGGCGTGAAAGACTCGATCGGCTTTCAGTCCTTGCGGCTGGCCTTGTTCGAAATCGTGCGCCGGAACGGCGAAAGCGACGCCGAGTTGATTTTTGCCCAAGTGTTGCCGAGCGCCGCCAATCCGCCGGAGATCGCGGCCTTGGCGGGGTATCTGGAGGAGCTGGCCCCGGGGAGTTACCGTCCAGCCATTCTGGGAGCAGCCAAGAGCATGTTCGCAACGGCCGGGGAGGATGGGGTCCAGGGGCGCGACGTCGGTCCGCTGTTCCAGGTGTTTCAAAATTACGCGGATGAAAATCTGGTGGCCGAGCTTGCAACGGTCAACCCGCTTTGGTGGGGTAACTATGCGGCGGTTGCGTTGGCTAAAATTCCCGAGGGGAAAGGCCTTCCGAGTCTGATCACGATGCTGGAAGATCTGCCTTCTCCCGCGATCAACCTGCAAGCCCGTTTTACCCTGAGCATGCTGGCGCAGGTCGCGGCCGACTATCCCGATGCCCAGGCGCCGCTCATCGAAGCCATGCGCGCGAATAAGATCCCAGACGCACTCTGGCCCGAGTTTGCGGCGGCGGCCGCCGGACTCGAACAAGTCCAGATCGAAAGGCCGAATCCGGGCGCCGGCGCCATCGAAAAACAGATTGCCTTTGCCCCCGGCGGCAACCAGGTCGTATACAAGATCCGTCATTCCGTACCGAATTTGCCGATCGAGCAATTGACCCATCGGATTAATTTCATCGGCCAACTGCTTGCGGACACGCCCAACCGTGCCGCTACCGAAGCGCTGAAGAACATGCTTGCCGTGCTCGACTCGGCGCTGAACGCCCAGATCGAATCATGCCAGAATGGTCTTGGCACCGACGACTCATGCAGTGGGCTCCAAGGAGGCTGAACGGGGGGCAGCGTCAGGACGTGAGATATCAGTAGTCGTCGCGTATCTGTAGCGCGGCGGGCACGGACACCATCCCCATTCTTCGGCGCGACTCGCTGCAGCCGTGCTAGGATAGTCTTGCAGGTAACCTTGAGGAAGTCCGCGACCACCGTCTCTTAGACACACGCAAGAGGTTCAGATGCCGAAACGCTCGCTAATGCTCGCAGGGGGTGGAGTAAAGATCGCCTTCCAGGCCGGTGTGCTCCAGGTGTGGCTCGATGAGGCGGGTATCGAATTCGATCACGGAGATGCCGTGAGCGCCGCCTGTTTTAACCTCGCTATGTGGACACAAGGCATGAGAGGCAGACAGATCGCGGATAACTGGCGTAACCTCGACCCGATCGTCGGCGTCGATATTAACTGGTCCGAGCTCGTGCGGCTGTTCCACGCCGAGTCGCTTTTCGAGCTCGATGCTTACCGTCACAAGATTTTCCCGGCCTGGGGCCTCGACTGGGAAAAGATCCGTGCCAGCTCACGGGAAGCGACCTTCAACGTCTACAACTTCTCGAAACACGAGCTGCGCCCCGTCACGGCGCCCGAGATGACGGAGGATTTTCTGGTCGCCTCGGCCTCACTGCCGATGTGGTTTCCGCCGGTGCGCATCGACGGCGATACTTATATCGACGCCGTGTTCAACACCGCAGCCAACCTCGAGGAGGCGATCCGGCGCGGCGCCGACGAACTGTGGATCATCTGGACCACGAGCCAGCGCGGCGAATGGATCGACGGGTTTGTCGGCAACTTCTTCGGCATTTTCGAGGCCACAGCGAACGGTGGCTACAAGCAGGTCCTGGCGCGCATCGACCGCAGCAACGAAGCCATCGCGCAGGGTGCGCCGGGCGAGTTCGGCAGGCCCATTGCGGTGCGTGAGCTGAAGGCGGAGGTGCCGCTACACTACCTCCTCAACTTTAGCAAGAAGCGCACCGCGGAGGCGGTCGACAGCGGCGTGGAAGCCGCGCGCGCATGGTGCCGGGCCAACGGAGTGAGCTAGCGCCCGGGCCAGGGCTGACGCCGTGACGGATCACATCATAGCGGGGATAAAATTACTGGCGGAATCGCAAGGTGAGGGGAAGACTGCACAAGAGGGCGATCGCGTGGTCTTCAACATGAGGGTATTCCTGAACCGAGGCGACGAGGTGCCTCTCAATGAGACCCAAGCGCACTCCTTGCCTGCACACATGATAAGGGTCGAGGGAGATTGCAGATTTATCGACCACACCATCAGGTTGGGGAAGCGCCAGGCGGTTGCGGCGGTGGAATATTCGCTCATCGGAATGAAGGAAGGGGGGTATCGGAAAGTGCGCGCCGGTTCCCATTTAGCGTATCGAGATAAAGGAGTTCCGGATCTAATCCCCCCCAACGCCGTATTGGTGCTGGAGCTATGGTTACGAAGCGTAACTGTCTGTGAACGATGGGAGACGTGAGCCTGTTTTCTTTGCGGCACCTGGTCGCCGGATCAGGGCTTTCCGTAACGCCCAGGCATTCGCGGGCTCGGGAGCGATGACGAAGTGCACTGCTTTTCCTTGCAGTGTCGCGATCGTCTCTCCGTCGAGGTACAGGATCCGATACGAGGCTAGCGCAGGCACACGCTCGCCGGGCGTGATGATCCCGGCGAGGTTCAAGGGGTCCGCACCGCTCACGGCGATTAAGCTACCCGTCTTTTCCTCGCGTCGCACCTCGCGGAGCAGCCCCACGGCCTCGGGGAGGGCGTACTGCTCGCCGCTCATCGCCTCGACGAACCGCCCCCCGCGGATCTCGC
>JBOIDM010000324.1:0-4322 GCA_050740575.1 Gammaproteobacteria bacterium | reverse complement strand
ATCTGAATCGTCGAGCAGTTTGGATTCGCAATGATCCCTCGGTTTTTGAACCCGCTGACAGCATGAGGATTTACCTCCGGAACTACAAGCGGAACATCGGTTTCGTAACGAAAACATGAGGTGTTATCGATCACGACACAACCCGCCGCCGCCGCCTTGGGCGCGAAGATCTCCGACACGGTGGCGCCGGGCGAAAATAATCCTATCTCTACGCCGCTGAAATCGAATGCGTCGAGATCTTGCACCTCCAGCAATTCGCCATTGAAGCGAACGGTGCTCCCCGCCGAGCGGCGGCTCGCAAGCGCATAGATGTTTTTTACCGGGAAGCGCCGCTCGGCGAGGATCGAAAGCATGGCCTCTCCCACCGCCCCGGTGGCCCCAACCACGGCAACATTGAATTCCCGGCTCATCCTTCCACTACCCCTCTCTGAGGCACGCAATCATTTAGATACTCTCCATTTCAAAGCGCATTTACCACCGCATTACCCATTTCTTCCGTGCCGCCGCTGCTCATCCGACCAATCGCTATATCCTGCGTGCGGACACCTTGACACAACACACTCGCCACCGCGCGCTCCACCCGTTCAGCCATTAACGGGGCACTTAACGAATGACGGAGCATCATGGCAACGGAGAGAATCGTTCCCAAGGGATTCGCACTGTTTCGGCCGGCGATATCGGGAGCTGAACCATGGATTGGTTCATAGAGGCCTTTCCCGCTTTGGTTTACGGAAGCGGAAGGTAGCATCCCGATGGACCCCGTCAACATCGCGGCTAAGTCGGACAGTATATCCCCGAACAGGTTCGGCGTGAGCAAGACATCGAACTGCGTGGGCCGCCGGGCTAACTGCATCGCCGCATTGTCGACATACATGTGCGTCAACTCTATGCCGGGAAACTCACGGGCTACGTCAGCGACGACCTGCCGCCAAAGCTGGCTTGCTTCGAGCACGTTGGCTTTGTCGACCGAGCACACCCGCCCGCTGCGTTGCACCGCCAGTTTAAATGCCACCCGAGCGATGCGATCTACCTCCGACTCGCGATAGGCCATGGTGTTAAAGGCTTGACGCTCGCCTCCCTCAAGTATTCGAACGCCCCGCGGTTCCCCGTAGTAGACATCGCTGGTGAGCTCGCGCACGATGACGAGATCCAAGCCCTCAATCACATCGGGTTTGAGCGAGGAACAATCAATTAACTCGCTATAAAGCTTCGCCGGACGCAGATTCGCAAACAAGTCCAAGCCCGCGCGTAGCCGAAGCAAGCCTCTCTCGGGCCGCGACTCAGAGGATATCGCATCCCACTTCGGGCCGCCGACTGCGCCTAACAATACCGCGTCGGCTTGCCGCGCCTTGGCAAGTGTCTCCTCCGGCAGCGGGTCCCCTACCGCATCGACGGCCGCACCCCCGATGAGCGCCTCGTCAATCTTGAATTCCGGACCGGAATGTGACCGGAGCGCGCGTAGCACCTTGACCGCCTGCGCTGTGATCTCGGGGCCTATGCCGTCACCGGGGAGGACCAGAATTTTCTTAAACATTGCTTTCCCGGCGATTTACTGTCAGGCGCTAAAGGGCGTGCTCAGCCGTTAGTGCAACCCACTGAGATCTCGGCACTCGCCAGCACTGTTGGCCGACACCTACGCATCGCCTATACTGGGGCAGCCGGATCCCCGACGCTTCCAGACACGACATAATACCTGATCCATTTTATCAAATTTATGCGGGGGAGGCGTTACTGGCGGGTGCGGCACCCTGCTGTATTTCTGCACGCCGGACACCCGAGCGGGGCATGGAGGTGTAACAATGGAAGAACTAAAAAAGATCATTGATGCGGCCTACGAGAGGCGTCACGAATTGACCCCGACGAGCGCACCGAATGGTTTGCGCGATGCCGTCGCCGAATGTGTCCGCGCCTTGGATCAAGGACGGGCCAGGGTTGCCGAGAACAAGGACGGCCGATGGATCGTCAACGAATGGTTGAAGAAAGCCGTGCTCCTTTACTTTAGGCTGGAGGAAAATCAGGTGCTGCACGGCGATTTCACGAATTTTTACGATCGCGTTCCGGCCAAGTTTCATGGCTTCGATCGTGAACGTTTCGATAGGATCGGCGCCCGCGTAGTGCCGCCCGCGACCGCACGCTTTGGGAGTTATATCGCGCCGAACGTCGTCTTGATGCCGAGCTACGTGAACATCGGCGCCTATGTGGACAGCGGCACTATGGTCGACACCTGGGCCACGGTGGGTTCGTGCGCTCAGATCGGTAAGAACGTGCACCTGTCCGGAGGGGTAGGGATCGGTGGCGTGCTTGAACCGCTGCAATCCGCCCCTACCATTATCGAGGACGGTTGCTTTATCGGAGCTCGATCAGAGATAGTCGAGGGTGTGATCGTGGGCGCGGGTTCAGTGATCTCGATGGGTGTTTATATCGGGCAGAGCACCAAGGTTTATAACCGCGAAACCGGTGACGTGACTTACGGACGAATTCCACCCGGTTCAGTCGTGGTGTCCGGAAATCTACCGGCGGCCGATCAACGCTACAGTTTATACTGTGCCGTTATCGTGAAACAGGTCGACGCAAAAACCCGCGCAAAGGTCGGGATTAACGAATTATTGCGCGATCTCTAAGCCAGTATGGCGTAGAAAACTGAAGCGGCTATGCTGCAACGCCCGGTTCAGTATTGCGCAATGCCTCGGCTACTACTTCGGCGAGCGTTGTCGCCACCTGATTGACTTCACCCTCGTCCGGCCCTTCCACCATGACACGGATCAGCGGTTCGGTGCCGGACGGCCGCAACAGCACCCGTCCCCGGTCTCTCAGCCGCTCCTCCGCATAACGTACGGCGTGATGCACCGCCGGAACATTGCCGACATCCATTCGCCGGGCCATTCGCACATTGATAAGCTTTTGCGGGTATTTCCTCATTTCTGATTTCAATGAATTCAATGACTGGCCGGTAGCGACGACGGTCTCCAGCACTTGCAAAGCGGAAACGATACCGTCCCCCGTAGTCGTCATGTCCAAACAGATGATATGGCCAGAAGATTCGCCGCCGAGTGTGCACCCCCCCTCTTTCATCATCTCCAAAACATATCTATCCCCCACCTTAGCCCGCTTTAAATCGAGACCGAGCGTTCGCAGCGCATGCTCAAGCCCGAGGTTACTCATCTGAGTGCCCACCACGCTTCCGTTCAGTTTATTCCTCTGCCGACGCTCGCGGGCAATAATAAAGAGCAGCTCGTCGCCATCGACAACTTCGCCTTGGTGATCGACCATGATCACCCGATCGCCGTCACCGTCGAGAGCAATGCCGACGTCGGCACCCCGTGACATCACCTCGGCTTTAAGCATTTCCGGTTTAGTAGCCCCATACTGATCATTGATGTTAAGACCGTTCGGCGCCGCACCGATCGCAATGACCGTGGCCCCGAGCTCGTCGAAAACCTTGGGGGCAATGTTGTACGTAGCGCCGTGAGCACAATCCACTACGATTTTAAGTCCGTTGAGATTGGGGCCGGTCCCGAATGTGCTCTTGCAAAACTCGATATACCGCCCTTCTGCGTCCACAATGCGCTGCGCCCGGCCGAGCCTGCTGGAATCGACCGTCGTCAGCGGGCAATCCAGCGCCGCTTCGATTTCCGATTCGATGGCATCGGGAAGTTTCATACCGTCGCCGCCGAAAAACTTGATCCCATTGTCGTAATAGGGGTTGTGTGAGGCGCTGATAACAATTCCGGCTTGTGCCCGAAAGGTGCGCGTCAGATAGGCGATGGCGGGTGTGGGCATCGGACCCAATAGCAGGATGTCGACACCGGCGGCCGAAAAACCCGCCTCCAATGCCGACTCGAACATGTACCCGGAGATCCGCGTGTCCTTGCCGATCAACACACGGCTCGCGCCGCCTTTCCCGAGCACGCGGCCCGCCGCCCAGCCAAGCTTCATGACAAAATCAGGTGTAATCGGCGCGCTGCCCACCTTGCCGCGCACACCGTCGGTGCCAAAATACCGCCGTTCATACCCCATCGCTGGCTCCCTCGCGTAAAATGAAGAACCCCCACGGAGAGGTGGGGGTTCACCAGTTACTTACACGATTAAGGTTTCAGTGCAAGCTTGCCGGCCCTCCAATCGTGCCGTCCACTTTTTGGTCACCGCTGTCAACCACCTGCGGCGTCTCGTCTTTCGGCTTGCCCTTGCGCTCCTCTTCCGACCAATCCTTAGGGGGGTTGGGGGTGCGGCCGGCCATGAGATCGTCAATCTGTGCGCTCTCGATGGTCTCGTACTTGATGAGCGTCTCGGCCATCTTGTGCAAGATGTCCAGGTGCGCCTGC
>JBOIDM010000323.1:0-2137 GCA_050740575.1 Gammaproteobacteria bacterium | reverse complement strand
TCTACCGCGATCTGCCGGAGCGCATGCCGCGCTACGAAGCTTCCAAGTGGCGAAGCCGTGAGGACGTCGAGCGCTTGAACGAGGCGCGGCGAGGCAGCTTGTTGGATTTTATCGATGATTTTGCGGCGCGTTTTCCGGCCTGTGTCGATGAGTATGAGACGCTGCTCACGGACAATCGGATCTGGAAGCAGAGGACCGTCGGGATCGCCGCCGTCTCTCCGGAACGGGCGCTCGCCCTCGGCTTCACGGGACCCATGCTGCGCGGATCGGGCGTCGAGTGGGATTTGCGCAAGAAACAGCCCTATGCGGCATACGAGCACATGGACTTCGACATCCCGGTCGGCGTTAACGGGGATTGCTACGATCGTTACTTGGTGCGCGTGGAGGAGATGCGCCAGTCCGCCGGTATTATTAAACAATGCGTCGAGTGGCTGCGAAAAAATCCAGGACCGGTCGTTCTCGATGACCACAAGCTGGTCCCGCCGTGCCGCGAGGACATGAAGGGCGACATGGAGTCCCTGATCCATCACTTCAAGCTCTTCACCGAGGGCTATTGCGTTCCCGAAGGCGAGGTCTATGCAGCGGTGGAGCATCCCAAAGGGGAGTTCGGGATCTACCTCATCTCCGATGGCGCCAACAAACCCTACCGCGTCAAGGTCCGAGCCTCTGGTTTTGCGCACCTCGCGGGCATCGACGAGTTGGTCAGGGGCCATATGTTGGCCGACGTGGTGGCGACGATCGGAACCTTGGACATCGTCTTCGGGGAGGTCGATCGGTGAGCGAGGAGGGGGCCGGGATGATCTCCGCTCACACGCGCGCGCATATCGATGCGTGGGTCGCGAAATATCCGCAAGGGCGTAAGCAATCGGCGGTGCTCGCGGCCTTGAGCGAGGTCCAGCATGCAAACGGGGGTTATCTGACTATCGAGTTGATGGATGCCGTGGCCGCCTACCTCGGGATGGCGCCGATCGCGGTCTATGAGGTGGCGAGCTTCTATTCGATGTTCGAGACCAAACCCGTCGGCCGGCATAGTGTTTCGGTATGCACGAATATCTCTTGCATGCTGCGCGGGGCAGATGACATCGTCGCGCACATCGAGCGGCGGTTCGGGATCAAGACCGGTGAGAGCACCGCCGATGGCCGCATTTATCTCAAACAAGAAGAAGAATGTCTGGCGGCCTGCTGCGGCGGTCCCATGATGATGGTGGACCACAAATTCTACGAACACCTGACCAACGACAAAGTCGATAAACTACTGGACGACCTCGCGTGAGCTTACCGTTCTTCAATCAGGTTTGTTACCGCACCCTCGAGTTTTCACAACCGTGGAGCTTCGAGAACTATCGGCAGATCGGCGGCTACGAGGCATGGAAACGAATCTTGCGCGAGAAGATCCCCCCCCAAGACATTATCGAAGAGGTCAAGGCTTCCGGGCTGCGCGGCCGTGGGGGCGCCGGATTTCCCACCGGCCTCAAGTGGAGCTTCATGCCCAAGAACCCGAGCGGTCCGCATTACATCGTCTGTAACTCGGATGAAAGCGAGCCGGGGACTTGCAAGGATCGCGATATCCTGCGGTACAACCCGCACGCGCTTATCGAGGGGATGGCGATCGCCGGCTATGCGGTCGGGGCGAAGGTCGGCTACAACTACATGCGCGGCGAATTCATGGACGAACCCTGCAAGCGCTTCGATCAGGCGCTCAAGGTGGCATATGACGCGGGTTTCCTCGGCAAGGATATCCTCGCATCGGGCGTCGATTTCGACCTTTACAATCATCTCGGCGCCGGGGCCTATATTTGCGGCGAGGAGACGGCGTTGCTCGAGTCACTCGAGGGCAAGAAGGGCATGCCGCGCTTCAAACCGCCGTTCCCCGCAGGCTATGGTCTCTACGGCCGGCCCACCACGATCAACAACACGGAATCGCTGGCTTCGGTGCCGAGCATCATCCTGAACGGCGGCCAATGGTTCGCCGACATCGGTAAACCCAACAACGGCGGCACCAAGTGTTTCTCCGTGAGCGGCCACGTCGAACGCCCCGGCAACTTCGAGGTCCCCATGGGCACGCCGTTCTCGGTGCTGCTCGATCTCGCGGGAGGCGTGTGGCGGGGACGCCGGCTCAAGGCGGTGATCCCGGGGG
>JBOIDM010000322.1:0-4296 GCA_050740575.1 Gammaproteobacteria bacterium | reverse complement strand
CCATCACTCGGCTGGCTTCGGCGTGATCTCCGAGCAATCGACCGGCTTCCCCGGCTACAACAGCATCATCGACCGGGACAAGGCCACGATCGGGCGCATCCTGCAGGACAACGGCTACGCCACGTCGTGGTTCGGCAAGGACCACAACGTGCCCGCGTTCGCGGCCAGCCAGGCCGGGCCCTTCGACCAGTGGCCGACCGGCATGGGCTTCGAATACTTCTTCGGCTTCGTCGGCGGCGACGCCAACCAGTGGCAGCCGAATCTGTTCCGCAACACGACCCAGATCTATCCGTTCCTAGGCAAGCCGCCCGGCACCTGGAACCTCGTCACTGGGATGGCCGACGACGCCATCGACTACATGACGCGGATACACCAGACCGATCCCTCCAAGCCGATCTTCATCAAGTATGCACCCGGCGCCACGCACGCGCCGCACCACCCGACAAAAGAGTGGGTGGACAAGATCAGCAAGATGAAGCTGTTCGACGAGGGCTGGAACAAGGTACGCGAACGCATCTTCGAGAACCAGAAGCGGCTCGGCGTGATCCCGAAGGACACCAAGCTCGCGCCGTGGCCCAAGGGCGTGCTGAAGGAATGGGATCAGCTGACGGCGGAGGAGAAGAAGCTCTACATCCGCCAGGTCGAGATCTTCGCCGCCTACGCCGCCTACAACGATCACGAGATCGGCCGCGTGATTCAGGCCTTCGAGGACCTGGGCAAGCTCGACAACACGCTGGTAATCTACATCAACGGCGACAACGGCACCAGCGCCGAGGGCGGGCCGATGGGCACGCCCAACGAGGTCGCGTTCTTCAACGGCCTCAACGAGCTACCGGTCGAAGTGCAGATGAAGTTCTACGACGTGTGGGGCACCGAGCAGACGTACAACCACATGTCGGCAGGCTGGTCGTGGGCCTTCGACACGCCGTTCCCCTGGTTCAAGCAGAACGCCTCGCAGCTCGGCGGCATCAACCAGAACATGGTGGTGTCGTGGCCGGCGCGCATCAAGGACAAGGGCAGCCTGCGCGAGCAGTTCGTCCACGTCATCGACGTGGTGCCGACGATCCTCGAGGCCGCCGGCATCCGCGCACCCGAGGTCGTCGACGGCATCAAGCAGAAACCGATCGAGGGGACCAGTTTCGCCTACACCTTCGACGCGAAGAGCGCCAAGGCGCCGTCGCGGCACAAGACTCAGTACTTCGAGATGTTCGGCCAGTGGGCGCTGTATGACGACGGCTGGTTCCTGAGCACGAAGGTCAACCGCGCGCCGTGGCAGGCCTTCGGCCCCGCGAATCCGGATCCCCTGAACAACCAGGTGCTCGAGCTCTTCAGCCTCAATCAGGACTTCAGCCAATCCGAGAACGTCGCGGCGAAGTACCCGCAGAAGGTCAAAGAACTGAAGGAGAAGTTCATCGCCGAGGCCAGGAAGTACCAAGCGTTCCCGCTGGATGCGTCGGTGGCGGCCCGCATCGTGGCGCCCCGCCCGAACATCACTGCCGGGCGCACCGAGTTCGTCTATACGCGGCCGATGGTCGGGTTGCCGCAAGGTGACTCGCCGCTGCTGCTGAACACCTCCTACACCATCACCGCCGACATCGAAGTGCCGCCGGGCGGCGCCGAGGGAGTGATACTGACCTCGGGCGGGCGGTTCGCGGGCTACGGTTTCTACGTGCTGAAGGGCAGGCCGGTGTTCCTCTGGAACATGGTCGATCTCGAGCGCCTGAAGTGGGAGAGCGCCGAGGCGCTCCCGCCGGGCCGGCACACGGTCGAGTTCGACTTCAAGTACGAGGGGATCGGGCCCGGCACGCTCGCCTTCAACAACTTCAGCGGCGTGGGCCGGCCGGGCACCGGCACCCTCAAGGTCGATGGCAAGGCCGTCGCCACCCGGCGGATGGAGAAAACGCTGCCGATGATCCTGCAGTGGGACGAGAGCTTCGACATCGGCTCCGACACGCTGACCGGCGTGAACGACGCCGACTACAAGCCGCCCTTCCCGCTGACCGCCAAGCTCAACAAGTTGACGCTTACCATCAACCGGCCGAAGCTCACGCCGGAAGACGAGAAGAAGCTGATGCAGGCCGCACGCAACAACAAGACGAGCGAATAGCGATCCTCGACCCGGTCAACGGAGAATATCGATGAAGCTGATCAACAAAATACCGGGCATCGTGAAGGTTAACAAAAATACTCTAAAACAGGCGATCTATAATCCTGTGCCTGAACCCGTAATTCTGTGTGTATCTTAGGGCATTTAATGGTGGAATATGGGACTCCGCCAGACTCAGTTTGCATTGAAAGAGGCTGGGGTTGTAGGATTTAGGTCATATTGAGTATGAGCGTATCGCGGCAAACTCTCTACCACAACTAACCACAACCATGTGAGGAGACTACAAGGATGATCATTCGTACGACAACCCTATTACTCTTAGTATCTGCTACCATGTCCACATTCGCGGGAGGGCTAGAGGCGGAAATTCAAGCGCTTAAAACCTATTGCAAGCCCGACATAGAGAGGCTATGCCCAAACGTGCCACCGGGTGGCGGTCAGATCAAGGCGTGCCTGATGGCACAAAAGGAAGAGCTAACGGTCGGTTGCGCGCAGGCATTGCAGGAATTAAAGAAAATGAAGAAATCTATGTAAGGGCCAAGGACGGGACACTCGATCTGCTCGACGCATCCGGGCAAAAGCGCTGGACTGTAACGGTCATCGAATCCGGAGAGAAATCATGATCGCCGCCAGTTATCGCTCAGGCGGCCAGGCTCTATTACCTTTTCAGACTCATTATTTGAATTAAAAAATACCTCAGCTTGACAAGCGGCGTTGGGTGTCTTACCTTCCTTTGAGGCTGCACCTCCAGCTCGCGGGATCCGGTCAGGCGAAGCACAAACCAAAACTTGCCGATCCGCCTGCACGTGATGTGCATCCGACCCCAGAGACCCGATCGGGGAAACTAATGGGGGCGGCGCCAGCACGTGTCTATTGACGATATCTTTTGCTCGCGCTGCGGGGCTCGCTGCAAGGCGAGGTACTCAGATCAATCGAACAACGAGGAGAGAATAATCATGCCTGTACGCATATTCAGTATAATCTGTGCGGTTGCGCTCGCCAGCGTGTTGTTCGCGTCAACCATGACTTTGGCAGCAGGTGAAAGTGCGAGCGGAACAATCATCGCGGTTGACGAAGAGGTCGTCAAGGTCAAAGGGGATAACGGTAAAGAGTATGCAATCGATGTGGAGGACGTCGTCGCCGAAGACCTGAAGACCGGCGACATCGTTGAATACGAGATCGTTGACGAGCAACCGGTAAACATCCATAAGAAAAAATAGCACGCGCATGGGCGGAATGGCTCGTTGCAATCAGCGGCAGTAGCTGTATTCCGTTTGAGATCTATGAGCTGACGCCGGCGCGACGCTGTTGGGGGTCGTCACATTCAGCATCAGCGTGATCATCGTCGCTGTCATGGCCCGAGCGCTACTGCAATGCCGGGCCAATACTTCGGAGGTAAGGACACAACGCAACGTACACTTCGATCTGAAGCAGCACAGCGACACCGTCTTCTCGTGGCGGCGTGCTTGGCTTTGCTGGTGATGCCATTGTGTGCTGCATCTGCCACTGCCTCAGTGCATCCGCTCGCCTCGGAGTTGTTGCACTATCTGGGCTTCAAGCCCGGCGATCGGGGAGCTGTACTCGAAACAGGTGGTGTGCTCCAAAGCGGATTAACCGAGGGTGAGCAGTTCCCGGAAGAGGTCGCCGCGGTCGGCGCCATGCTGCTGGTCAATGCGGTCAATGCGGATGCCGTGATCGACGCTTTTCTGCATGCCGATACTTTTCATCGAGTTCATCAAGTCACTCGTTTCAAAGTGCTGGGCGCCGATACGGCGAACGCATTTGCAAACTTTCGTTTTTCATCCGCGGGTGAAGTCGAACGGATCAGGCGCGATCCGCTGAAGATCCTCAATCTCAGCGCGAGTGAAGCGACATTCTTTCGCAGCGGAGGTTCGGGATCGGCAGATCCGATCTCTCAGGCAATGGCACGAGTGTTGGCGCAGCGGCTTGGCAGCTTCATCAGCACCGGCATCGCGGGCATCGAACCGTATCAGCGGGCGAACCGTGATCCGGTTCGCCCGAATCGGGAACTTGAATCCGCACTACGTTCTCTGGCGCTGCTCGCCGATGACTACCCGGGCTTTCTGGATCATCTGCGCCAAGGCGGTCCCGTAGAGCGCGGCTCACGCAGCTATTTTCGGCTCGACGCGCCCTTTCAAGGCGTCGAAGTCGTCGCGCTCAGCAGCGAA
>JBOIDM010000321.1:0-1983 GCA_050740575.1 Gammaproteobacteria bacterium | reverse complement strand
GCGGGATACTAAATCTTGACTATCCGCCTAACCCGAGCGATTCCGACCCGGATGCGAATAAGCACGGGCGCATTATTGGCCACTTTGTTATGCCAGCTGATAGTTTTGCGAAACTGCACCTGTGTTTGGCGCAGCGGGACTTACAGCCGATAATTCGCATCGTAGTGCACGATTCATTGAAGGAATGGGATGGCACGGAGGCGGTGTACTGCGAGCAATACGCTATCGAGTTTCGACCAAAAACATTGAAACCAGAGACCGGCGAGTCCGACCGTGCGGAGACAGTTTAACCTCCCATTGCAAAAGGTAGAGGATTTGCGAGCACGAGAGCGGCCCGTATGATCGATTATCTTTGGGTAATTGCCTCGCTCGGTTTCCTGATAGCAGTGTGGGCTTTGTGGTCGATTTTTTGGGGGTTTTTTTGGGGGTATTTTCAGGCGAAAGCTCTCGCACGAGTAGAGATCAAGGTCAACAGGATAGCAAGAAGACTAGAGCGGAATCCGATCAGGTTCGAGCATAGCCGCTGTTGACGAAGAAATTTGCGCACTGGGCCGGCTCGAAGAGATCGAGAAGCTTGCCGATGCGCTGCCACAGGGTGTCGATGGAGCGCTCCTGGGCCTTGCGCAGATGGGCTTTGAGTTTGGCAATGGCCTGCTCGATCGGGTTGAGATCGGGCGAATAGGGCGGCAGATAGCGCAGCTCGGCGCCGGCCGCCTCAATGATTTGACGCACCGCGGCGTTCTTGTGCGCCGGCAGGTTGTCCATCACGACGATGTCGCCCGGCGACAAGGTCGGCACCAGGCATTGCCGAAGGTATTCGCGGAAGATCGCACCGGTCATGGCGCAATCGATGACGAACGGCGCGGTGATCGCGTCGTGCCGCAAGCCGGCGAGAAAGGTCATCGTCTTCCAATGACCCCATGGCACCCGACCAATGACCCGGCGGCCGCGTTTGGCGCGACCGCGCAGCCGCGCCATGTTGGTCGACGTGCCGGTTTCATCGAGGAAGACCAGGCGCGCCGGGTCGAGGGCGGTTTGATCCGCCTTCCAGACGGCGCGCGCTGCGGCGACGTCAGGCCGCTCTTGCTCGGCGGCGTGCACGATTTTTTTTGAAGCTGATGCCCTCGGCGGCGAAGAACCGCCACACCGTTCCGTAACCGACGTGACGGCCACGCTCGGCCAGTTCGGCGCGCAGCTCCTCCAGCGTCAGATCGGGAACCACCTCGATCCGCTCCAGCAGCCAGACCCGCTCATCCTTCAAGCGCGAGCTGTGGTCGCCGCCCATCGGCTTGGCCGTCAGCCGGCCGCTCTCCCGCCAAACCCGAACCCACGCGATGACGGTGGCAACCCCAACCCCAAACAACGACGCTGCCCGCCGCCGCGACAAGCCGCCCTCAACCGCTCGAACAACCCGCTCCCGCAAATCCCGCGAATATGGTCGTGCCATGCATGCTGGCCCCCTCCCCAGCATGCAGCTTGAATCACAATTCCCGGCCCAGCGGAATCCCCTATCCCGACTCGATCAGGCCGGATAAAGCTCTAGTCTTGACATCCGAGCCTTCAACGCCAGCACCAGTGGGGAGATCGACGCAGCCTTCGCAGGTTTCTCGAGCTGGCGGCCGGAGGCCCTGCTCGTGGGTCCGGACCCGCTCTTCAATACCGCGCTCGCGCAACTCGTAGCCCTGACCGCGCGCCATGCGCTGCCCACGTCCTACTTCCAGCGCGGTCATGTTGAAGCTGGTGGCCTGATGAGCTACGGCCCCGACTTCGAAGATTTCTTTGTTCAGGCCGGCGTCTATGTCGGTCGGATCCTAAAGGGTGCGAAACCGGCGGATTTGCCGGTGCAGCAGCCGACCAAATTCGAACTGGTGATCAACCTCAAGACTGCGAAGGAGCTCGGCCTTACCATTTCGCACGCCTTCCTCGCCCGCGCGGACGAGGTGATAGAGTGAGGCGCGTTTTTTATGGGTACACACCCTGGAC
>JBOIDM010000320.1:0-4718 GCA_050740575.1 Gammaproteobacteria bacterium | reverse complement strand
GCCGAGCTGTTCCTGCTATGCGAATTCTCCTCATCGAAGACGATCGCGACACTGCGGCGTATCTGACGAAAGGTTTGCGTGAAAGCGGTTATACCATCGAACACGCATCCGAGGGGCGCGACGGACTTTTTTTGGCGACGAGCGAAGACTTCGATTTACTGATCGTCGATCGTATGCTCCCAGGTTTAAACGGTCTCGCGGTGATTGAAGCACTGCGAGCACAGGAAAATAAAGTACCCGTCCTCATTCTCAGTGCGCTGGCGCAGATCGATGATCGTGTGCGCGGCTTGCGGGCGGGCGGCGATGATTACATGACCAAACCCTATGCGTTTTCGGAGTTGCTCGCGCGCATTGAGGCGCTGCTGAGGCGCGGTCACTCCGCGGCGCCTACGACCAAGCTCAGATTCGCGGACTTGGAAATGAATCTGCTGACGCGCACCGTCATGCGCGCGGGTCGTAGGATCGATTTACAAACCCGGGAATTTCGCCTTCTCGAGTATTTGCTGCGTCACGCAGGCCAGGTCGTTACAAGAACGATGCTCTTGGATGGCGTCTGGGACTACCACTTCGACCCGCAAACAAACGTCATTGACGTACATATCAGCCGCCTGCGCCAAAAAATAGACAAAGGCTTCGCAACCCCGCTGTTGCACACGATCCGGGGCGCGGGGTATTCCTTGCGTGAAGACACCTAGGCTACTCCAGACCTCACTGTTCCGGCTGTCGGTCGCCAACATGGCCGCCTTCGCGGCATCGGCCGGCGTGCTGCTCCTGTTCATTCATGAAGCAACAGTGACGTTCATTGATCGAGAAACTAACGTCTCGATCGAAACGGATTACCGGGGGCTTGCGGAGCAGTATGCGCGGCTAGGCATCAGCGGATTGGCGCAGGTCATCACCGAGCGCTTGAACGGTGGCACCCGGAGTGGGGAACTGTACCTGCTGATTGACCTCTACCATCGGCCGGTGGCCGGAAATCTCGCCCTTTGGCCCACGATTGACTCCAATGCGGACGCATGGATCCAGTTTGCCGTAGAAATTCCGAAAGCATCGGGTCCCGTGATGCACGCGGCGCGCGCGAAGATCTTCGATCTGGCCGACAGCCATCGCTTGCTCGTCGGTCGGGATATCGAGGATCGTGTCGATTTTCAAGGTACGCTTACGGTATTCCTCGTTGCCTCGCTCGCAATATTCGTCGTGCTCAGCGGAATCGGGGGCATTCTTACTGGCCGCAATATTCTCGGGCGTGTCGACGCCATAGCCCGTACCACCAATAGCATCATCCGAGGCGATCTGAGCCAGCGATTACCGCTGCAAGGGATAGGCGATGAGTTCGATCGGGTAGCGGAAAGTGTCAATCAAATGCTCAATCAGATCGAGCATCTGAGCACGGGAATGCGCACGGTCATCGACAGTGTGGCGCATGATCTGCGGGGGCCCATCACACGCCTTCGCGGCCACGTCGAACTGACCTTTAGCAATCCTCCTAGCATAGAGTCCTATCGGCAGGCTCTCGACACGGCCTTGACGGAAACCGAGCGCCTGCATCACACCGTGAATACTCTGCTGCATATTGCCCAAGCGGAGTCGGGCACGCTTATAATTGAAATGGAGCGGGTCGATCTATCTGTCGTCGCCCGCGACGTTGCGGAGTTGTATCAACCGCTGGCGGAAGAGCGAGGGTTGCGCCTATCCATCGAGGTCACGGCGGATATCCATATCTTGGGGCACCGCGAGTTACTGTCCCATACCGTCGCCAATCTCATCGACAACGCGATTAAGTATACACCGCAGGGCGGCGGTATCGGCGTGACGGTTTCGGCCGCGGGGCCACGGGCCATGGTCACCGTAGCGGACACTGGACCGGGAATCGCCGCCGAGGACCGTGAGCGCGTTCTACAGCGTTTCGTGCGCCTTGAAGCCAGCCGCACGACCTCCGGCAGCGGGTTAGGTTTAAGCCTAGTCGCGGCAGTCGCGCAACTGCACGAGGCGGAACTTAAGCTCAGCGATAACGCGCCGGGTCTGCGCGTCGACATGATATTTCGTAACGCCGCCGCAGACTGAAAGACGCATTTCAGACGACAATCAGAAAAACATGAGATCCTTCCTCGCAAAATTCACTGTATTACGCGGCGCCGTCCAGGAGCTTTGGGTTATCTTCGCAAGCAAGGTCCTGGCGATCCTCGCCTACAGCGTGATGAACATGACACTGGTGCTCTGGCTTTCCGCGGACCTAGGCTACAGCGATACGGAAGCAGGCTTTTTCATCGCGGCTTGGTCGTCGCTCATGACGCTTTTCACCGTGCTGGTGGGATCCCTTGTCGATGCAGTCGGTCTTCGCCGAGCCTTGCTGCTTGGTTTCGCTATTAGCATGCTCTCACGAGCGATTATGACCTCTACCACAGTAGCGTGGATCGCGCTCCCGCTGGGCCTCATGCCATTGGCACTGGGTGAGGCCCTATTGACACCGGTCATGGTCGCCGCAGTTAAGCGCTTCTCCACGCCGCGCCAGCGCTCGATGGCCTTTTCGGTATTCTATACGGCGATGAACGTCGGCTTTGCGGGCGCCGGCTGGATCTTCGACGCGGTGCGCCAGCACCTCGGTGAATACGGCAACTATGAGCTCCCACTGCTCGGGGCTACGCTAAGCCCCTATCGCACGCTGTTCCTCGTAAGCGTGATTTTGTCCGGCATCGGCTTAATAGCCGTATATCTTAGTCTTTGGGATGACATCAATCTCACCGATGCGAGCGCCGGGCGCGGTGCTTATGACACTCGTCCCGTCTTCGCTTACCGCGACGCGCTGCCACGAGCTATACGCCTCTTTGCCGGGCTCTGGCAGCAACCCTCTCTCTATCGTTTCCTGGTATTTCTAACGTTGATCGTGGGTGTGCGCCTCATCTTTTACCACATGTACTACACCTTTCCCAAATACGGCATCCGCGAGCTCGGCGCGGGCGCTCCGATCGGGCAGTTATTCGCGGTTCTGAACGCCGTGATGATCATCGCTCTTGTACCGGTGGTCGGGGCGCTAACGCAGGGAATCCCGGCCTACCGCATGATTAGCGTAGGCAGTCTCATCGCCGCGCTTTCGGTATTTTTCATCGCCGTACCGCCCGCGATCTTCGAGCCGCTCGCCACCGGACGGGTGGGCGATCTCATCGTTCATACGTGGTTGGGAATACCTGGAATCGTGGATCCCCGCTACATGGGTATTTTCCTGTTCGTCTGTTTCCTCTCCATCGGGGAAGCGTTGTGGTCACCTAAGCTCTACGAATATACAGCCGCCATTGCTCCGCAAGGCCAAGAGGCATCCTATATGTCGCTCTCCTTCCTGCCGTTTTTCATCGCAAAGTTCTTTGTCGGGATACTCTCCGGGTTTCTGCTCGGGAACTATTGTCCCGAGACCGGCCCGCGCGATTGTGAAACCTTATGGTTGCTCGTCGGACTCATGGCGCTTATCACCCCAGCCGGTCTATTCGCGTTACGGCGATACCTTCAGGGCGACGAGTCGGGACGCGTTGGCATCCATCCGGCCGCCTGACGCCTCGAACGCACGACACGCACGAGCGGTTCATTAGCGTACCGTTCGAGGTGGTTTGGCTGAATTATTCAACGCCTTCGCCGATAACCCGGCAAAATCCATGCTCCCCGCGGCGTTTTTTTTATCCAAGAAAGATCTTCCTTGATGCCAAGCTTCTTGATTGTTTCCGATACGGAGGATTTCCGCGTGCTGCTCGCGCAGTTGCTCGCAATCGAGTGGCCAGACGTGGAGGTCGAGGATTGGGAGCTTCGCTCGGGGAATAAACCCTCCGGACCTTGGCCGCGGGTTGATCTCGTGCTGCTCGACTGTGGCGCGAACCATAGCGAGAGTTTGGAATGCTTGCGGGAGGCGCTTGCCTCTCCCGAGCGCCCACCGATCATTGCCCTGACCGACCCCGACGGAAGCGAGGCGGCGGCGCAGGCCGTGGCCCTCGGCGCCGCAGTGTGCCTGTCACGGAGGGACGTGTCCAGGGTGCGGCTGACTACGGCGATTAACGCCGTGCTGCAGCGGCAAACCGTGGACGCAGCCTCGGCCGAAGCCGCCGTGGACTCGGAGAAAACGCTGCTGCTGTCCGAAAGCGGGGCCGAGTACCTTCCAAGCATGACGTTCGTGGATCCTCCCGGTTCCGGCGAACACGTGGGCATCAAGATCGACGGCTACCAGGTGATCAGGGAACTCGCTAAAGGCGGCATGTCCATCATCTTCCTGGCAAATCACTTGCGGGATGGGACAACGGTGGCCTTAAAGGTGCTGGACGAAAAACTGCTTGAGGATGAACAGTTCATCACGCTGTTCATTCGCGAGTATGGCCTGATCGCCAGCATCCAAAGCCGCTATGTGGTCAAAATCTACGATCAGGGTTTCACCGATTTGAACGCCTACATCGTGATGGAGTACTTCTGCCACGGCGCGCTCAAGGATCGTCTCAAAAGCAGGGCGTTCGCGCGCCACGAGGCAATGGCCGTATTTTACGAGATCCTGACGTCACTACGGGACATACACGCACACGGTATCGTCCACCACGATCTAAAGCCGCAGAACATCATGTTCCGGAGCGACGGCGGCTTGGCGTTGATCGACTTTGGGATCTCCACACGCCTCGATACAGAACCCAAGCAAGCGGTCTCGGGCACGGAGACCATACTCGGCACGCCCCACTACATGAGCCCCGAGC
>JBOIDM010000319.1:0-4005 GCA_050740575.1 Gammaproteobacteria bacterium | reverse complement strand
CCTCATTGAGAGGCCGCAATTTTGCCGCTCTATGGTCTTTGACGCGGATCACGACGATATGATTGTCACCGAGCTCCAGAGGCTCGCTATTCAAGCGCTCTTCCAAAACCTCCGGACTGAAGGCGGCATCAATGACCTTTTCATGCGCGCCGATCCCCTCGCCTCCGGTACGCGTAAGGTATGCGCTTTCCTGGACCTTCAATCCCGAGCTTTGCGCGGCGACATCCAGCGTATCGGGATGTTCATAGGCCAGTGTCTCGATCTTTTCGCTCAGATCGAAGAAGCGCCGTTCGGCTTGCTCGTTACGGTAGTTTTTTTCGGTCTCTTCGCGAACCTCCTCGAACGCTTTTGTCTTGGCTTCCTGAATTTCGTCTAGGCGGATCAGGTGAAATCCGAAATCGGTCCGCACTATGCCCGAGATCTCTCCCGGTTTTAGCGCGTAGGCGGCCTCTTCGAACGGTGGCGCCATCACGCCACGCTGGAAGAAACCGAGATCGCCCTTCTTTGCTTTCGACCCGAGGTCCTCGGAGTACTT
Organism: Gammaproteobacteria bacterium; assembly: GCA_050740575.1. Classification (GTDB taxonomy): domain Bacteria; phylum Pseudomonadota; class Gammaproteobacteria; order JACCXJ01; family JACCXJ01; genus USCg-Taylor. The sequence goes on along the minus strand of JBOIDM010000319.1, from coordinate 3,470 downwards.
CGCGGCAAGCTCTTCGAACGATTCTCCCTTTTTCATTCGTTTCGCCAGCGTCTCGATTCTGTTGCGGGCTTTCTCGATGGCGTCGTGACTGGCCTCCTTCGCGACCTTGATTAAGATATGATGCGCCCGGCGCTGCTCGGGCAGCGTATAGGCGGACTTATGCTCTTCGTAGTGGCGACTGAGCGCATCCGGCGCGACCTCGACCTGCTTTGCAATCTCCCCGAGCGACAGCTCGAGGTAGGCAATCTTCACTTGCTCCGGGGAGGTATACGTCTCGGCTTCATCCTTATAACGGCGTTCAATCTCCTTGTCACTGACTTGCAGCGAGGACTGCAAGGGCTGCGTGGAAATGATCGCATAGGTGATCGAGCGCGTTTGCTGCTTTATTTTAACGACCAGATCAAGCTCACGCTTGGTTACGAAGGAGGTCTCGCTCACGGCCTTGCGAACCTGGTCGGTCAACAATTCACCCCGCAACTGCTCCTCGAATGCAACCGGTGAGATCCCAGCACTCTGTAATCCCCGTTCGTAAAAATTATTGGAAAACTTACCTTCTCTTTGAAACGCGGGAAAGCTTTTCACCGCCTGGGTGACTTGTCGATCGCTAATCCGCAGACCAAGCTTTTCTCCGAGCTGTTTTTTGAGCAGCATCTCCACCATTTGATCGAGCGTTTGCTTTTTCAGCCCATCTTCGTTTGCTTTCTCCGATGAGCGCCCAAAGATCATTTGGTATTGCTTACGGTATTGTTGGTACGCCCGTTGGAAGGCGTCCAATTCAACCTCCTCGCCGTTGACCTCCGCCACCGCGACCTCCTCTGCGGCCGTCAAGTACTCCTGTATTCCCCAGAAGGCGAACGGAATGCAGATCAACCCGATGATGATCCACGCGAGCCAGCCTTGAGCGCGATCATGAATGCTTTGTAACATCTTTTCCGAACAAGCTCGTAGGAATTAAATGGAGACGAGCAGAGGGCGGCACTCCAGCCCTCACGGTGACACCAGTTTTACGGGAATAGGCGCAACCCGAGCGCGCTTCGCGCTGCACGGCGGTTGGCGGAGTGGACGGGACTCGAACCCGCGACCCCCGGCTTGACAGGCCGGTATTCTAACCAACTGAACTACCACTCCGGCGCTGAGTGAAGGGTGCTGGTGGGTGCTGAGGGGTTTGAACCCCCGACCTTCGCCTTGTAAGGGCGACGCTCTCCCAACTGAGCTAAGCACCCACGAAGCCAGTTAGTTTACGGCATCCTTGAGGGCCTTTCCAGGCTTAAACGCGGGGACTTTCGACGCCGCGATTTTTATGGTTTCTCCGGTGCGAGGGTTGCGGCCCGCGCGCGCCGCCCGCTTGCGCACGGAAAAGGTGCCAAAACCAACCAAAGTCACTTCGTCGTTCTTTTTTAGCGCCTTGGTGATTGCATTTACCATCGCGTCCACCGCGCGGCCCGCCGAGGCCTTGGGCAGATCGGCGGATTCGGCAACCACGTCGATTAGATCAGTCTTATTCATTCATTTGCCTCCCTTGTCGAAGCAGTTGTAGATTCATTGTGAATTCATTGTAGTGGTCGCGCTATAGCCTGGATCGCAATAACGCCGCGGTAAGGACGGCTTTGGATGGCGCGGCGATGTGTTATACCAACTCGCCTAAAACGCGTCAAGCAGACAATTAGGGAAGCTCGGCAAAAGTTACTGCGCAGCCCATCTACTTTCCTCGTTCCATGGGCCGCTCCCCGCGTTTTCGCGTGCTTGCTCGCCGCTTGCCTGTCTATCTACCGGATATGTCTCGCGACTCTATTTGCGGCTTCGCGCGGCTAGCTTTGCTCGCAAGCCTTTACAGGGGCTTCCTTAGTGCGGCCTGATCGCGTCTTTGTTCGGCTCGGCGCCTGGTGATGCCTCCGGGGCGATGGCGTCCGGGCTCTCGCCGGTTGCGGGTACCGGCATATGCTGCAAGGCCAGTGTCAGGACTTCGTCGATCCAGGTCACGGGTTTGATATCGAGGTTCTGCTTGATATTCTTTGGAACATCTTCCAGTTCCCGCTGATTCTCGGCGGGAATGAGGACCACCTTAATACCGCCGCGCAGCGCCGCTAGAAGTTTTTCTTTCAACCCCCCGATCGGCAGGACTTCACCGCGCAAGGTGATCTCGCCGGTCATGGCGACACTGGAGCGTACGCGGATCCCCGTCAGCGCCGAGACCAACGCCGCGCACATGGCCACCCCGGCGCTGGGTCCGTCCTTGGGCGTTGCGCCTTCGGGTACATGGAAGTGAACGTCATGCTGGCGATAAAAGGCTGGATCGATACCTAGGGTCGCGGCACGGCTACGCACGACCGTCATGGCGGCCTTGATGGATTCCTGCATCACCTCGCCTAGCTGCCCGGTATAGGTCTCCTTGCCCTTGCCCGGGACGACTGCTGCTTCGATCGTTAATAAATCCCCCCCGACCTCGGTCCACGCCAGCCCCGTGACTTGACCGACGCGGTCCTCTTCTTCGGCCAACCCGTAACGGAAGCGCTTTGCGCCAAGGTATTTATGCAAGCTTTTCGGCGTGACGGCGACCATCTTCTCGGTGGGCTTTAAGAGGACTCGCTTGACGACTTTGCGGCAGATATTGGCGATCTCCCGCTCCAAATTTCGCACACCCGCCTCGCGCGTGTAATACCGGACCATCTCCCGGACAGCGGGTTCGGTAATCAAGATCTCGTTATCGCGCAACCCGTTGCCTTTCTTCTGCTTGGGAATGAGGTATTTATCGGCGATACTGACTTTTTCGTCTTCGGTGTAACCCGGGATACGGATAACCTCCATGCGATCGAGCAAGGGCGGCGAGATATTGAGGGTGTTCGCCGTCGTGACAAACATCACTTCCGACAAATCGTAATCCACCTCGAGATAATGGTCGTTGAACGTATGGTTCTGTTCCGGATCGAGGACCTCCAACAACGCGGAGGCGGGATCGCCGCGAAAGTCCGCGGAGATTTTGTCGACCTCATCCAATAACAGCAGCGGATTCCGGGTTCCCCCTTTGGCCATGACCTGCAGGATCTTTCCCGGCATCGAACCCACATAGGTGCGCCGATGGCCGCGGATCTCCGCCTCGTCGCGCACGCCGCCCAGCGACATGCGTACGAATGTGCGGTTGGTTGCGCGCGCGATAGACCGCCCCAAGGAGGTCTTGCCGACGCCGGGAGGACCCACCAAGCATAGGATGGGGCCTTTGGATTTCTTAACGCGCTGCTGTACGGCGAGGTACTCGAGGATCCGTTCTTTCACCTTGTCCAGTCCGTAGTGGTCCTCCTCGAGTATGGATGCCGCCTGGGTGAGATCCCGGCTGATCTTCGTGCGTTTTTTCCATGGCACGCTAACCATCCAGTCGACGTAATTCCGAACCACGGTCGCTTCCGCAGACATCGGCGACATCATCTTGAGCTTCTTCAACTCCGCCAGCGCCCGGTCCTTAGCTTCCTTCGGCA
>JBOIDM010000318.1:0-3141 GCA_050740575.1 Gammaproteobacteria bacterium | reverse complement strand
GTCTACGCATTTAACCGCGGTGCGGGGGTAACCGGTGCTCTATTGCCGCCATCAGTTGAGCGGCGATATCAAGCCCATAAAGCGCATCGAGCTCGCGGATGCAGGTCGGACTCGTCACGTTGATCTCGGTGAGATAATCGCCGATGACATCGAGGCCGACGAACACGAGTCCCTTCTCGCGCAATGTGCTGCGCACTTGATTGCATATCCAGTAATCGCGCTCGTTTAGCGCCACGCCTTTGGCTGCGCCGCCGACGGCCAGGTTGCCCCGGGTCTCGCCGGGGGCCGGCGTGCGGGCCAAGGCATAGGGTACGGGTTCGCCGTCGATCAGCAGGATACGCTTATCCCCCGACACGATTTCCGGGACGAAGCGCTGTGCCATCGTGAACTGACTGCCGTGGCCGGTCAAGGTTTCTATGATGACGTTGGTGTTCGGGTCGCCCTCACGCACTCGAAAGATCGAGACGCCCCCCATGCCGTCCAAGGGCTTCAAGATGATATCGCCGTGTACCTCCAGGAATGCCCTAATGCGTGTCCGGCTCCTGGTCACCAGGCTAGGCGGACAACATTGCGGAAACCAGGAGGTAAAGAGCTTTTCGTTCGCGTCCCGAAGGCTACGGGGTGCGTTTACGACCAGAACGCCGAAGGCTTCGGCGAGCTCCAAGAGGTAGGTCGCGTAAATATATTCCATGTTATAGGGCGGATCTTTACGCATGAGCACCACATCCAGATCCGACACCGGCCGCGTTTGCTCATGGACAAATCGATGCCAATGATCGCGACGATCCTCGACTGCCAGTTCCCGCATGCGCGCAAAGGCCCGGCCGTTGTCAAGAAAAAGATCCGCCAACTCCATGTAAAAAAGTGGCCAGCCGCGCGCTTGCGCCGCGAGCAGCATGGCGAAGCTACTGTCCTTCTTGATGTCGATCTCCGCAATCGGGTCCATCACGATGCCTAGCTTGATGCTCATATTGCTCACCACCGAGAGCTCAGACGATCACGCTTCTACCATAGTGCATCATTCTCGATTCGTCATCACTGTTTCACCGTGGCAATGCCCTTGGGAAGCGGCCCGTGGGTTAGGATCCAAAAGCCGCTTGATCTCCTGAATCGGCGCCTGCTAACCTTTGGCGGGCGAAAAAGAACAATAATGTGCTATGCACGGAGGTCGGCGAGGTGAAAAATCGCGGGTTCTAACACGCGAATGACGGGGATCGCGAACGGCAGGCAATGCGCGCCCGAACGCTGCCCTTGGGCGCTGTCGGATGACCTGTATATCCGCTATCACGATACCGAGTGGGGCGTACCGGTACACGAGGACCGTAGATTATTCGAGTTTCTCGTGCTCGAAGGCGCTCAAGCGGGCCTGAGCTGGCTCACGGTTTTGAGAAAACGCGAGAATTACCGCGTTGCCTTCGATGACTTCGATCCCGCCACCGTGGCCTGCTACGACGCAACTAAGATCGCCCGATTGCTCGAAAACCCCGGCATTATTCGCAACCGACGCAAGATCGAAGGCGCGATCGTTAACGCGCAGGCGTTCCTACGTATTCAAAACGAGTTCGGAAGCTTTGATGCGTATATTTGGCGCTTCGTGGACGGCACGCCTAAGAACAACCGCTGGCACAGCGTCACCGAGATTCCCGCACGCACTGCCGAGTCCGACGCGCTCAGCAAGGATCTCATCCAACGAGGATTCAAGTTCGCGGGCTCGACCATCTGTTATGCGCATATGCAGGCAACTGGCATGGTGAACGATCATATCGCCGGCTGTTTCCGCCATGCGCAATTGCTGTCCGGCCCGATTTAACCTCTCATCAAGAATCGCGCGGCGGTTTTGCGGGGGAATCGGACGCGGGCTGAGTTCGTATCAATGCCGCCCAGCGCTTCAAATGCTGTTGTTGCAACTTCCCGCTCACAGGCACGCGTCGATGAGCGTGATCGTAGAAATAACTGCGCGGTAATTCACCGTACCAACGCGGATCAATCTCGTAACGAAGGCGTTGCGGATTCGTGTCGGCGAAAATCCAAGACTCGCGGTCCCCTAATCCGTGGCGGGATAGCACGCGCTGCGCTTCGTCGGCACGCGCGGCGTCGTCGGTAGCCACAAACACGAGATCCATGTCGGGGTGCTCCTGAACACCGCGGGCGAGGACGCTCAATTCCGAGACACACGCCGAGCAGTCAGTGGACCAAAGTACCAGTACCAGCGGTTTACCCGGCCGCGCGGCGAGGATCTGCGACAAGCTGCCGGGTACAAAGCGGTGATAGTCCTGGGCTGTGGCTATACCCGCCCAAAGACCAAGGAAGGCGCCGAGAATGAGTCCGCAACCGCGCCGGGGGAGAAGAGATCGAAGGCATCGCATATCGCAGTTTTACAGTATCGGGATAAGTTTATAGCCGTGATCGAGGGCACTCCAAGACACGAAGATACGCTGCCCATCGGTGAGGAGATCCGGGTGGTCGGACTCGGCGTTGGATTCCCCGATGCTGGTCGCCCCGGACCACCGGGTCCCGCGATCGTGGGACTGCATAGCGAACAGACGCGTCTTGTGCCCATCGAATTCCTTCCATGCGAGGACGACGCGGTCGCCTAGGGCGAGCACATCCGCATGTTCGGCGAGCAAGTCCAGTTTGCCGAACCCGAGCGGTGGCGAGAAATCTTGGCCGCCGTTATCGGAGTGGGCGTAAAACAGACCTTGCCGCTTGTCGCCCTGAGTAAACCAGGCGATGTGGAAGCGCCCGTCCTCGGCGATTGAAAGCGCAGGACCGTGTTTCGGGCACGCATCTAATCGCCAGCCGTCGTCGGTCACACGGTGCGACGACATCGGTTCGACCGTCAACAACGCATGGTCGCGTATGCTGCCAGGAAAGATCACCCGCGCTAATAGCACCGGTCGCCCTTGCGGATCGAAATCGAGGGCCAAGCGGCAGCATTCGCACATCGCGCCGGCGATGCGTCGCTGCGGGGCCGACAAACCATCGAGCTGATCCGCTGCCGTATAGAAGAGCGATGTTTTCCCGCCATGGCCACGCGTTTCGTACCAAAACAGGTAGACGCGATCGCCACTAACCGCGAGTTTAACCATTGAGTGTTCGACATCGGCTCCCGGGGTGCTCAACGGGCGTGGAGCACTGAAG
>JBOIDM010000317.1:0-4611 GCA_050740575.1 Gammaproteobacteria bacterium | reverse complement strand
TCAACATCGTTCGGCAACCCGCGTACTCGTCGCGCAAATAGATATAGACTTCCTCCGCTTCGATGGCCCAGGCCGCGATCAAGGTGCCCTCGAGGAAGCGGTGCGGATCGCGTTCCAGGTAATAGCGATCCTTGAAGGTGCCGGGTTCCCCTTCATCGATATTGATCGCCACCAAGCGCGGCTTGGGTTGGCCGCGCAGGATGCGCCATTTGCGTCCGGCGGGGAAACCCGCCCCGCCCAAGCCGCGCAGATTGGAATCTTCCAATGTCTTTATGACGCTCTCGACATCGCGCTCACCGTTGACACAGGCTGCCAAGAGTTTGTAACCCCCGCGCACGACGTAATCGTGATAGTCGATCCCGGCGGGCGGGATGGCTTCCGTTTGCTTCTCGGCGATGGCTTTCTCCACGCTATAGGGTGTGGCCCATTCGAGCGCGTGGGTGCCCACGACGGCGACCGGCGCCCCACCGCAGCGCCCCACACAGGGCGCCGTTTTCACCCGCAACTGCGGTCCGACGCGGCGCTGCAGATCCATGATCAATTCTTTGGCCCCGAACATCTCGCAGGTGACCGAGTCGCAGACGCGCACGGTGAGCGGGGGAGGGGGCATGTCGTCCTCCTTGACGACATCGAAATGGTGGTAAAAGGTGGCGACTTCGTAGATCTCGGTGGTCGAGAGATTCATCTCCTTCGCCAGGGCGACGATATGCGCCGCCGATATGCAATGATGGCGATCCTGGATCTTGTGGAGAAACTCGATCAGGAGATCGCGACGCCTCGGTGTGTCCCCGAGCAACTCGCGGATCTCGGCGAGCGCCTTCGGTTCGACCTTGCGGCCGCGCCGCCGGCCTTCTTTTTCGCCTTTGCCTTTAATGAGTAATGCCATTGTGTCCTCAGAGTTTGTGAATCAATCTACCGCGCACGGGGCGCGTTGGCAGTCCGAGTTGATGCGATTGTAAGGTTTGCCACTCTGTTTCATAAAAGCCCTTTGAATTCTTCCACTCTGTTAGTCCTGTTTGCTTAAGGATGGCTCGCAAGGTTCCTTTGGCCACTTCAGCATGATCAGGGACAACGATGCGGCGGTGGGGATGAACCGCCTGCCGCAAGACGATATGACTACCCCTCTGTCGGTCTCGTGCGTAACCTGCCTTCAGCAAGGCTGCAACAACCTCACGTCCCGAAATCCGTGGCTAAATACTCACACAGCAATCTCTATTACCTCTTCATCGATTGATGGAGGGACAGGTTCATCATGCGCCCGCAGCAACAAAAACTCCATCTTCGTCTTGTTCAATTAAAACTCGATATTTCATTTTGCACCTCCTGAGCATTTGGCTGGGCCTAAACGTCCCGCATGCCGCACGGGTCCATACAGCCAGCCCTCCGCGAGCTCCCGGGCTATCGGCCTTGGCCTCCGCCACGGCGTGCATCGCTGTTGCTGCATACCGTTGTCAGACAGCCTCCTTGATATAATCCCCGGACGATATCTCCTTGTCGGTGGTCGAACCCCTGTAGACATAAACCCATACATTGTCTCTTGTACCGGATTCCAGGACGACGTCCTTCTCCACCCTCTCGAACTCGTGGGGCTCGGGGTCATTCGGCCCACAACCCTCGTAGTCGTCTAGACGAGCCAGAGTGCGAGGTGGATTTTCGAGAGCATACACCTCCCCGTGGACCCAGAATCGGGGGTCACCGGACGGCACAAGGCCCGGATATTCGCCCACGTGAAAGAGTCGTCCTCGCACTCGCGCACGCCCAACGAACCTCGCTTCACGCGCGAGCAGGTGGGACACGCCTTTCCCGCAGTCTTTCCGGAGCGTCCCGTAGACGAATAGTCGACTTGGCATTCTTGACCCTAGCGCTTGACGATGTCTCCTCGCTCGCTAGCGGTTGCTCGTCTCATCCTTGAGACTCGCCCCTTCGGGGCTTGCGCGCCGCTTCGCTCCCGGCGAAACGGTCCCGGCGCTCGGCACCGGCCGCGACGATCTCGTCATGACCTCTAAGAGCGCGGAATGCAATACTAACAGCTCGCCCTTGCCGCCGAGCGCGAGATCGCCGCTGAAGCGCTCCGCCTCGGGCCCGATATCGCGCAGAAGCGCGAGCTTACGGTAGGCGTTACTCAATTGCCGGAACAGCAAACGCAGAAACTCCATCTTGAGGAGGCCACAGGAATTGAAGGTGGCGCCGATCCCGGCCGGAATGCGGGCGAACACAATCGTGCCCCGGCGCATGCCCATCCCGGGATAGCATCCGCTTTGCCCGAACACCAGGATGGTTCCTCCTTTCATCCGGCTGCCGCAATAATCTCCGCTATTGCCGCGCACGAAGATGATCCCGCGCCGCATGCGGTCGCCGACGCGCGCGCCCGCATTGCCCGAGACGATGATGACGCCCTCCGACATCCCCTCCAGCGCGCCGGCCTCCGCGCCGCCGAGGAAGTCCCCGGTATCGCCGCTGACCTCGATATAACCGCCGCGCATCCCGCGTCCGGTCCCATGGCCGGTCGATCCGCGTACCGCGATCGTCCCCCCGCGCATGTTGCGGCCGACATCGTCACCGGCATGGCCTTGTACCGAGATGCTCCCGAAGCTCATCGCCATGCCGATGCCGTACAGTTTATCGCAAGCGCGACGGATGTGGATCACGCTCGTGTCCTCGCCCTGGACCGCGAAAAGCTCGTGCAGGCGCAGAGAGCGGTTACCGCAGGTGAGTTGGATTTGCTCGACGCCGGCGCGGCCCACTGCTTGTAAGCCATCGGGCGTGAGGCGCCCGAGATCCACCTCTTGAGCCGGGCGTGTCCGCAGCGTGAGCGTAAGCGGGGTCAAGCGAGGATCTTCCGCAAATGAAAATGATAGGGACCCAATTTACCGCCGTAATTCCCGGCGCTGATCCGGTAGATCCCCTTTTTCGGCCCGAACTTGCACACGGTTTCGATGCCGGCCCGCATCGATTCGCGAATGGCCTCCTGGTCGAGCGCATCGACGACGACCTCCAGCACCGACCCGACATCGGGGGTTAGGCTCGAGCGTACCCGGCCCTTCAGCGTGGGGCAATACGCATCATTGGTGGAGGCTTTGAGAAACTTGTACTTCGAGCCCACCTTGGAACCCGAGCCGACGATACCCCCCGGGAAGCAGGTGACGGCGCGCGGCACCCGGCGGATGGCTTTGACCGCTTGTTCACAGGCCGTCAACGCATGCCGCGAGGTTTTCGCGAATACCAGGAAATTGCCGCCCCCCACCGCGTCTGCGACCCCGGTTTTTTCTTCACACACAAATTCCCCGTGCATGACGGGAATGCGCCAATAGCGGATGCCGTCGATGCGCTTGGCGATCTGATAACCGTCTCCGAAGAACCGGATGCTGCTGCCGAGTTTGATCGAGGGCTCGCAGCGCAGGCCCGCGAAACATGCGCTGGTCGCGGTGGTCATGACCGATTGGCCGACCCGGCGCAGCACCTGATCCGCCAACTGCTTCACGGACATCGCGAAGATGATGACCGCGATCCCCGGCCGGCCGTCGGGCGTATCCTTGGGATCGAGCTCGCACTCGATGTCCGCCTCGCACCCGCAGGCGATGACCGAGGAGGCGAAGCCGGTGAGCGAATTGGCCGCGCGGTAGGCCGACTTCAAGGTCATCGCGGTGATGACGAGTCGCGTCGCCTTCATCGGAAAGGCTTCGGCGAACGTGTCCTCGATGTAGACGCCGTTGATGTTCATGCGGCGCGCCGCGGTACGCAGTTGGCGATCAGGATCCGGCCGCGTCCTTCGCCCGTAATTTCCTCGTCGCGCAGTTTCCGACTCGCCCATCCCAGCGTATGGTACTTTTCGATATGTGGCCGCAGGATACGCTCGATGCCCCGATCGTAGTCCGGCCGGACGACATGGGTGCCGCCATGCGTGACTTTGACGACCTTACCGTTCCTGACGACCAGCTCGCCGTCCTTGAATACGAACCGGGGCTGGGAGAACATCCGTTCGCGATCCTTGTGTTCCTTGTAGACCGTGATGTCGGCCGCCGCCCCGAGGCCGAGGTGGCCGCGATCGGTCAATCCCAGGCTCCGGGCCGGCGCGGCCCGCGTCATGATGGCGATTTCGTACAGGGTATACTCCCGGTCGAGGCTCCCGAGCGTGCTCATGGCCGCGGCGCCGCGATGGATGGCCGCCAGCCTATCGTTGCGGTAGCTCTTGTCCATCAGCAAGCGGATAAGGTGCGGATAGGTCGTGAACGGCGCCCCGTTGGGGTGATCGGTCGTAAGAAAGATGCGCCAAGGATCCTTGACCATGAGAAACAATTCCAGTCCGATTGCCCACTGCAGCGAGTTCACGAAGCTCTTGTCTTTGTAGCGGAACGGCACGACGCCACAGCCCGCGTCGCACTCGATGTCCATACATACCCATTTCTTGGGATAAGCGCTAGCCCGGTTGCGATGCTGCGCCATGCTATCGCCCGAGGCCGTGACCGTCTGACCGAACATGATCTGACCGACGTCGATGGAGATATTCGGGTGCGCGTTGACGCTCTCGGCGATGCGCGCGGCGCCCGAGGAGAACCTGCGGTCGCCTTCCGTGCCATAACTGTGGAATTGGACATGCGTCAGGTGCAAGGG
>JBOIDM010000316.1:0-4142 GCA_050740575.1 Gammaproteobacteria bacterium | reverse complement strand
CTACGGTGAAAACATGCGCGCGCTGAAATGGGTGGTCGACCGCTGCCGCGGGCGGGCACGGGGCGTCGAGAGTCCGCTCGGCTGGGTGCCGCCGTTCGAGGAATTGGTCTTGGACGGTATCGAGTTTTCAAGGGATCGCTTCTACGAGATCATGAACATCGACCGGGAACGGGCGCGGCAAGAAGCGAACGATCAAGAGGAGCTGTTCACGCGTTTCGGAGATCATCTCCCGCGTGAGATGGAAATCGAGAGAGAGTTATTGCTATCGCGTCTCTATCACTCTCCTACCGTTTGGGACTTGGGTTCCGCCAGTGCAACGTAATAAGGCAGACATCAGCGGCCGGTAAAGGCGGCCTTCGGCCGCCTTTGACTTGGCGAACCTATGCGGTTACCCGCCGGCCGCTGACCGCGATGTCGGTCCCGGTGATGTACCCGCTGGCGTCCGCCGCGAGAAAGTCCACCGCGGCGGCGATCTCTTCAGGTTCTCCCCATCGCCCCTTGGCAAGCTTCGCCTTGATCGCTTTGCGGACTTCATCCGGGACTTCCGCCACCATGCCGTCCTTGGAATATCCCGGCGATACGGTATTAACGGTGATCCCCTGATCCGCGAGCTCCCGAGCCAAGGATTTGGTAAAACCCAACATACCCGCCTTGGCGGCCGCAACATCGGTTTGCCCGAATTGCCCTGGAGTCCCGTTAACCGACGAAATATTGATTATCCGGCCGAAGTGTCGTTCCGCCATCGCCGCAATCACAGGTCGTGTGACGTTGAATACGTTGTCGAGGTTGGTGTCCAACACTGCCTGCCAGGTTTCCTCTTTTCTGTCGTCGCAGGTGATGCCGACGCAGTTGACCAGGATATCGACGTGACCGTAGTGAGCTTCGATCCAGCGCGCCGTATTGGCGCAATCATCGCATCGTGCGACATCACACTCGACGATACCGAGTTCATATCCGGCCCGACGTCTCGCCGCTTGCCATTGGCGCGCGGCAGCCGATTCGTGGCGAGGATACGTGGCGAAGACTAAAAAACCCGCATCCGCAAGCCGCAGACAAATCGCCGTTCCGATATCGCCGGTCCCGCCGGTGATTAAAGCCACTCGCCCGTCGTGCTTCAGGCAAGGCCCGAAATACGACCAGCTACGTTGCAGCTCCGCGGCGGCCTCGGAAATGCCTCGATTCCATTCCTCCCGCTGATGTGTTGCGAAATCTTCGAGCGATTGCCCGAACTCCGTGGCGGCCTGGACGCTTGAGGTGAACGCCATGGTCCAGGCGCGGCTCCAATATTCGAAAACTCTAAGTGACATCGTGTTAAGAAACATAGCTATCACTCCCACAGATTTTGCTTTCTGATTCAACTGGTTGCGGTTTATTATTCTTGCTTCTTACGCGCTTCGCCTTCGCTCTGAGTGGGATTAATCATGCCGGCTGCCCGAAACAAGCTGTCTTGCATTTTCTTGAAGATTTCCAGGTTTCGTTGGGTGATCTCCGTCAAGGCCGTGAGCGGGTTGTTCTTTACCGCGTCGCTCATCTGCGCGTGGAATAGCTTCTGCTGTTCGGTCAGCATGCCCAAGCTGCGTTCGATAAAATTGCCCGCCAGGCCTTGGACCGCGTCGCCGTAGAAACGGATAATTCGTAGGAGAGCATGGGTGGTGAACAGCGGTTCCCCATGATCCTCCTCTTCAGTAATGATTTGGAGCAAGATGCTCCGGGTGATGTCTTCGCCCGTTTTTTGATCCGTGACATAGAATTCAATCCCGGCCAACACCAGCGTTCGCACGTCTGCGAGGGTGATGTACTTGCTCTCCACGGTATCGTACAAGCGACGATTCGGGTACTTTTTAATGACGCGCTTGTCACCCGTCGCGCCGCCGCCAGTGTCGCCGATGGAATTTGGATGCGTCGCCATCACATCATGTGCTGCCCGCCGTTGATGCTGAGATCGGCGCCGGTAATAAAATTGGCGCGATCGGACACTAGAAAATCGACCAAATAAGCCACTTCCTCGGAGGTTCCTAAGCGTCCCACGGGGATCTGGGCGATCACTTGATTGCGAATGTTTTCAGGGACGGCCATCACCATCTCGGTGGCGATATACCCAGGCGAGACCGTGTTCACCGTGATCCCCTTGCGCGCGACTTCCTGCGCCAAGGACATGGTGAATCCATGCATGCCGGCTTTGGAGGCAGTGTAATTGGATTGCCCGATCTGACCTTTCTGGCCGTTGATGGATGAGATATTGATGATTCGTCCGTAGCCACGCTCCATCATTCCCGAAATCACGTGCCGCGTAACATTAAAGACGCTGTCGAGGTTGGTCCGCAGGACCGTGTCCCAGTGCTCTTTGCTCATCTTGCGCAGCGTCACGTCTTTCGTGATCCCGGCATTGTTCACGAGGACGTCGATGGGGCCCAAATCTTTTTCGATCTCGCCGATCATCCGGCCGCAGGCCTCGAAGTCCGTCGCATCAACGCGGTAAACCTTGAACTCATAGCCTTCGGCGCGCATCTCCGCCAACCACTTCTGCGCCTTTTGTTCGTTGCGGTAATTGGTAGCGACCTTGGCGCCGGACGCCGCGAGTTGTTTGCAAATGGCGGCGCCGATCCCGCTCGTTCCCCCGGTGATCAGCGCTACGCGCCCGCTGAGATCAGTCTTCATTCTTTACTCTTAACGCTCTATTGCGAGAGCAACGCCTTGGCCACCGCCGATGCATAAGGTTGCGAGGCCCTTGCGTACATCGCGGCGGATCATCTCGTGGACCAGAGACACCAAGACACGCGCCCCGGAGGCGCCAATGGGGTGGCCGAGCGCAATCGCGCCGCCGTTGACATTCACCTTGGCCAGATCCCACCCGACATCGCGATTCACCGAAATCGCCTGGGCCGCAAACGCCTCGTTCGCCTCGATAAGGTCGAGGTCCTGAACCTTCCATCCGGCTTTCCGCAAGCACCGTTGCGTCGCGGGCGTCGGACCTGTCCCCATGATGGCGGGATCGACGCCGGCCGTAGCATAGGCAACAATTCGCGCCAGCGGTGACAGACCCAGGGTCTTGGCCTTGCTTTCGGTGGTGACAATCACGCCCGCCGCGCCGTCATTGATCCCCGAAGCATTGCCCGCCGTGACCGAGCCCTCCCGGTCGAAGGCGGGTTTCAGTTTGCCCAGTGCTTCCGCAGTCGTACCGTGACGGGGGAATTCATCGGTATCGAAGATGATCGCATTGCCCTTCTTTTGCGGAATTTCGATGGGGATGATTTCCTTCTTGAAATGCCCCGCCTTCTGCGCGGCCTCGGCTTTTTGCTGCGAGAGCGCCGCGAACCTGTCCTGCTCATCGCGCGAGATACCATACTTCTTGACGATGTTTTCGGCGGTCATGCCCATGTGATAATTATTAAAAACATCCCATAAGCCGTCGTTGATCATCGTATCGATTAACTTCCATTCGCCCATCTTCTGGCCGGTGCGCGAGCCGGGGAGCACATGCGGCGATAGACTCATATTTTCTTGTCCGCCAGCCACCACCAGCTCGGCGTCGCCGGCGCGAATCGACTGCGTAGCCAAAGCCACCGCTTTGAGCCCGCTGCCGCATACTTTGTTGATGGTCATACACGGCACTGAGTGCGGCAGACCCGCGCCGAGCGCCGCCTGCCGCGCCGGGTTCATGCCGACGCCTGCGGTCAGGACCTGGCCCAAGATCACTTCTTCGATGTCCTCAGGGTTAATCCCAGTCTTGGCCAAGAGCGCGGAGATCACCTTCGCGCCCAGCGTCGCCGCCGGAAGAGTCGCGAGTGTTCCTCCAAAGGTTCCGATGGCCGTCCGGCCGGCGGCTACGATAACTACGTTTTCAGCCATCTAGTTCTCCGAGCATGTGCATAATTCTATATGATATGCGCATCCCGATCGGAGCGCATGCGTGCAGCAATTTTTCGCTGCATCCCGGACAGCGGTGCCTCGGAACCGCTGTATCGCTGCGGTGCAGTATGCAGCGTAACAAAGTACGCATGGAGAATCTAGGGGTAGGTCGCGTGCACCCAAGCCAACTCTAGACTTCGATAAGGATCCGCGCCGGATCTTCGATGTGCTCTTTAATCGTGACCAGAAACTGCACCGCCTCGCGTCCGTCGATGATACGGTGATCGTAGGAC
>JBOIDM010000315.1:0-7392 GCA_050740575.1 Gammaproteobacteria bacterium | reverse complement strand
GATCGTGCTTGGGGATCTCATGCACCAACAACCCACCAATCGGATGCTGAAGTTGGGTGCCGGCTCGCTATGCCTTGGCATCGCGTTATTTTGCGGTAGCCTATACATCAAGGCAATCGCCGCCTATGCACCGGCCGGCAGCCTTGCCCCGATCGGCGGACTGGCCTTGATTTGCGGGTGGGTGCTGGTAGCTATCGGCATGCTGAAATCTAGGCATCCGTTTTGAATTAGATCTCGCGATCGAATAACTACGCGAGGATGCACCGATGAAATGTAACCAGAGGATCGGTAAGTGTCAGTATCTTGGCGTGGGGCCGCCGGCCTTACTGTTGGCGCTGAATTTTTTATGCGTCCCTGTGGTGTTGGCTGACACTTACCGGCTTCCACCGGGTATGGATAGCGTCGTCGGGGCGCTCGGCGTCACCTCGACCGAGTACGAGGATACCCTCATCGATATCGCGCGCGCCTACGATCAAGGATACGACGAGATGAAACTCGCGAATCCCACGATAGACCCGTGGCTCCCGGGCGCGGATACCGAGATCGTGATCCCAAGTCAATTCATACTGCCGGACGCCCCGCGGGAAGGGATTGTCATCAACGTCCCCGAAATGCGCCTCTATTATTTTCCGCGGCCGCAAGCAGGCGAGCCGCGCGTCGTGGTGACCTATCCGGTCAGCGTCGGCCGGCAGGATTGGAAAACGCCGCACGGGATCACCCAGGTAGTCGCGAAAACCGTCAATCCCGCCTGGTACCCGCCCGAGTCGATCCGGCGCGAGCACGCGGCGGACGGCGATCCACTACCGAAGATGGTTCCGCCGGGTCCCGACAATCCCCTCGGGCAATATGCATTGCGTTTAGGGCGCGAAGGCTATCTTATCCATGGAACCGATAAACCCTATGGTATCGGTATGCGGGTAACCCATGGGTGTCTGCGCCTGTATCCGCGGGATATCGAACGCTTGTTCTCTGAAGTCCGCGTCGGCACCAAGGTACGGATCGTCAATCAGCCATTTAAGCTCGGCTGGCTTCACGGTGCCTTATACCTTGAATCTCACCCGCCGCTCGATGAAGATGCGCAAGCCTCCGGGGACGGTTTCACGCAGCTTGCGGGCAGGGTCAGTCATGCCGCGAACGGGCGGGAGGTGGATTGGGATCAATTAGAAAAAGCCGCCTCCGATCGCCGCGGGATACCAGTTCCCATAGGTCTTAGTTCAAGCGCGGACGCAATTTTAGAGGTGAATCTAGAATAGCGGACTTCGCCCGCAACGTGAAAAAACCCTGTAACGGCGCAGCCGTTACAGGGCATCAATATTCAGTGCTTACCTGCCCTTACTTCTGCATTGACCTTTGGAACATGCGGTCAATCTTATCTGAGGTCTCGGTGCAGCAGGCTTGAGCCGCGTCCGCGGAAGCCTTCGCTTCTTGCGCAACGGAGGCGGCGTTATCGGCAGCGGCTTGTGCCGCACCGGCCGATTGTTGAGCGGCTTGGGCTGTGCTCAGGGCGTTATTGGCGATGCCTTCTACACGTTCCAAATCCCCGGTGGTAGCACATCCCGCTGTGAGACCCACTGAAATAGCTAGGGCGGTAGCGCGTGCTGCGGTTATCAAGGTGCTTTGCATAACTTCTCTCCTTCTTCGTTTATTGGTGGCCCCCATGAATACTTGGATTCATGCCTCTCCCATAATGAACTATTTTATCGCGATGCGCAATTCTCTTGATCTATCTTCGCAACACTACCGCGTCGAATCGCCTCGCACAGCATTCGCAAAATCGCCGCCGCGGCACCCCAGATCTCATGGTGCTTATAAATGCGGTAGTCGTAGCTTCTATTCCTGCCGCAATAGCTCATAGTGCTATCACCCGATTCGGGAATGTTAAGGCCGTCCAAGGGGGGCACGTCGAGACGACTGCTTCATGCGTTAATGACCTGCGACGATCGCCTGGATCCCAGCCACCAGACGCGCGGCGCCTTCACGGACGGTTTCGGGATCGAGCGCTCCAAAGGACACGCGTAGGTAGCATCCGCGTCCCATTCCGAACGCGCTGCCGGGGATTACCGCCACCCGGTGCTGCGCGATGAGCTTCTCCACGACTTGCATCGGGTGCAAGTACGTACGTAATTTTATGAATATGTAGAGCGCGCCTTCCGTTTGAGGCGTAGTGCAGATTTCATCGATCCTCCCTAACGCATCAAGAACGATGGCGCGCGTCCCGCGGAGGATGGCGAGCTTCTCACTGCAATACCGAGAACCCTCTTCGAGCGCACCGATGGCTGCGTACTGGGAAATCAACGGCGCGCAGATGAGATTCGTATCCTGGGCTTTAAGCACGGCGTCAAAGAGGTGTTCGGGGAGTACCATGTAACCGATACGCCAACTCGCGAACCCATAAGCCTTGGAGAGCGAATAGAGAGAGATCGTGTGCGCCTCGGAACCAGGGAGTGAGCTCGGGGAGAAGTGGCGAGCCTCACCGTAGGTAAAGTTTTCGTAGGCCTCGTCACTGAGGTGATAAAGCCCTTGCTCCCGGCACAGGGAATTGATCTCTCGCAGTGTCGCCGCGGGATAGACCGCGCCACTCGGATTGTTAGGAGAAATGGTCACAATCGCGCGTGTCTTTGAGGTGATGGCATGGCGAATGAGATCCAGTCTCAGTTGATAGCGCTCATCGGTCGGAACCGCGATCGGTATGCAGTCTAGCATTCTGATCGCCATTTCCTGATTGAAATAGTACGGCAGCGGCAGCACGATTTCGTCGCCCGGATCGGCGATGGCCATCAGGGCATGAAGAAACCCCATGTTGGCGCCTGCCGTGACCACAACGCGGCGTTTCTCATCACACAGTACGCCATTCTCACTATGTAGCTTTTGGATGATCAATTCAATGAGACGTGGTATACCTTGGACCGGCCCATATTTGTGGTTTTCCGGATCCGACAGGAAATCGCCTATCCGCTCCGCGGCGCTCGCGGGTGGGCCATAAAACACGACCCCCTGGCCCAATGAAATCGTACCGCGATGAACCCTGATAAGCTCGGTCACCGAAGGAATGATGGGTGCCTGAACATGCAGCATCCTCTGACTCGCGGCAGTTGTTTTCCGGGCCGAAGTAGTCACCTGGAGGTTAAACCCCTTGCGCTGGGGGATAGCGGATGCCGAGCACCTCGATTTCGATCGCACCCAGCGGCCGATCCCAGAGCGCCGTGTCTCCGGTTCGTTTTCCGAGCAGCGAACGAGCGAGAGGGGACTGCCAGCTAATCAAGCCCTGACTCGCACAGGCCTCATCTTCGCCGACGATAGCGAACTCATGGGTATGCCCATCGGGGTCTAGAAGCTCAACGATGGCGCCGAAGCGAACATCGCTTCTTGGCTGGCGGCCGGGATCGATCACGATGGCGCGTTCCAGCCGTTTGCGCGCCGCGCGCAAGTCACGATCGAGGCGCTGCAATCGTTGCCGGACGATCAACGCATTGCTGTTTCGCACCAATGCTTCCTGTTCCCTAATCAGCGCCGCGACGCGGTTCTGCAACCCCAAGTGGCCGCGGGGGGTGATGTAGTTGGGATCAGGGCTTTCGGGCCGATCGGGGAACGCGTCGTCGGTTTGATCACCCTCCGATTCTTTAACGAAGGCTCGGCTCATAGCTTGTCGCTCGCGATGAAGGTAAACTCGATCCGGTCTTGGCCGGCATCGCGCCGCGCGCGTAGACGATCAGTGTCTCAGGCTTAACAGGCGATTCTGGGTATTGAATTGCGCTTTGAGGAACTGCATCTGATCCACCAGGATACGCCGATTCGAAAGCGCGAGGAACTCCGCCCAATTGGGCACGTACGGAACGGCCAAAAGGGCTACCCCGGCTTCCTCGGGCGTGCGGTTGCCCTTGTGCGTATTGCATGTCTTGCACGCGGCAACCACGTTCGACCAACGATCGTGTCCCCCGCGCGATAGGGGGATGACATGATCGCGGGTTAGCTGGGATGCGGCATACTCCTCGCCGCAATACATGCACAGGTGCCCATCGCGTAAGAATAGCTCGCGATTATTCAAGGGCGGAATCCCACGCTGCCCGTGTTTGATCCCGCGCGTACGCTTAACGGCGATGATCGAATTGACCGCGATCGACGAACGCTGACCGGTTAACCTGGACATACCACCGAAAAAAGTGAATACCCGTTCGCCCGCGGTCCAAGCGATTCTATTCTTGCTGTAAAGACAGACCGCATCGTGCCAGGGTATCCATCGGAGTGGCGACCCGGTAACATCCAATCGCAGAATGAGTGGCGCCATGACTCAGCGTCCGAGGTACGGAATATCTATCGTGCGCGCGTTCACAGTGTCCTTACGCATAAGTGCTCCTTTGTATGCGAAAAAGAATAGCAGATCAAGTCACGCCGAAATACGCTAACGCGACCAGCACCCTCGACGGTATCGCCACAGCGCTTCCGGCGCTCGCATGCGCCGTAATACTCCAGCGGCGCGCGGCCGCCGTTGGCTTCGATTGGGCTGAGATCGGCGCCGTTCTCGACACCGTCGGGAGTGAGCTTGATGAGGTCCGCGCCGCGCTCAGTGCCGGGGACGCGACGCACGTCGCCGAGGAAATCGGTGACCTGTTGTTTGCGTGTGTTAACCTGGCGCGCTTCGCACGCGTCGATCCTGAGTCGGTGTTGCGGTCGGCCAATCAAAAATTCGAGCGCCGGTTTCGCTACATCGAACAGCGGTTACAGGCGCAAGGCCGGTCCGTGAACGATTCCGCGCTTGCGGAGCTGGATACTCTGTGGGAGGAGGCTAAGCGAGACGTCCCGAAAAAAAAGAGGGCGCCATAGACGCCCTCGAAGACCAAAAGGAGGAGGCACAGTCGAACAGACTTGTGCTGAGCTAATAAGGCACAATAGATGCCATAGAAAACATATAGTCGTATGTTCAATAGGTTAATATCATGTATTCAGAGCACGACGCCGTCGAAATGAGCTTAAAATGCCAAGCGCTTGACACAGCGCTTCCCGGTATTCGCCAAGCCTTAGATCCCTTTGGCATCATGAGCTCGTGTTGGGAGGTTCAGCAGGCATGGCTGCGACAGCCGGGTGAGCTGGCCAAGGAATTATTCAAGCTTGCCGAGCAGTGCTCAAATCTGCACATGCTGGGTTACCGGCGATTATGCGGCCAGGACGTGGAGGACACGGTACATCCCGTGGTTTACGACGAGCGTTTCGCCGAGTCTATCTGGACCGAACACCCCTATTACGATCTCATCAAAGAATCCTACCTTGCCTACACGCGTTGGCTTGAGGACGCGATCGAAAATACGCCTGATGTTGCCCCGGCCATAAAACAGAAAGCCGGCTTCTGGGTCCGGCAGATGCTCAATGCCGCATCGCCATCGAACTACTTTTGGGCCAACCCGCGCGCGCTTCAGAAGTCGATCACAAGTTTTGGCATGAGCACGGCGGATGGTTTAAGAAACGCCGTGATCGATACGTTTCGAGGCGATGTGAGCATGGTGGACGATGGGACATTCAAGGTCGGTCATAATCTCGCCACGACGCCCGGCCAGGTCGTTTTCCGTAACCACTTGTTGGAAGTCATTCAATACGCGCCGGTCACCCAGAACGTCCACAGTCTACCAGTGGTCATCGTGGCCCCGTGGATCAATAAATATTACATTCTGGATCTGAGCGCAAAGAAGAGCCTGGTCCACTATTTGGTGTCGCGCGGATTCTCGGTATTCATCACCAGTTGGAATAACCCGCGCTCGGAGAGCCGCAACGTCGGCTTCGAGGACTACATGCTGCAAGGCGCGGTGCAAGCGGTCGACGTCGCCAGGGAAGTCACGGGCGCCGCGCAGGTGCATGCGGTCGGGTATTGCATCGGCGGCACCATCCTCGCGGCATTGATGGCCTGGCAAAACGCGGGATTGAAGCGCACCCAGCCACCCGCCATCGCGCATTTTACGCTACTTACGGCACTGGTCGATTTTACCGCCCCGGGCGACATCGGCGTGTTCATTGATGAGAACAGCATCGGGTTTCTGGAAAAGCTGATGGAAGACCCAGGTTATCTCGATGGGGCGGCGATGGCTTGGTCGTTTCGGATGCTGAGATCCAATAGCCTAATTTGGCATTACCTGGTCCACAATTACCTCTACGGTGAAGGCCCGCCGCCGCTCGATGTCCTCTATTGGAATACGGATACGACACGGTTGCCCGCGGCGATGCACTCGTATTACCTCCGGGAGTGTTACCTCAACAACAAGCTCGTGCAGCCCGGCGGCCTGACGCTGGGCGGAAAGCCCATCGATCTGCGATCGATAAAGCAGCCTCTGTATGCGGTCGGCACCGAACAAGACCACATCGCACCTTGGAAAGAAACGTTCAAAGTCTGTGCGCTCATCCAGGCACCGGTGCGTTATGTGCTAGCGACCTCTGGACATATCATGGGCGTCGTTAACCCGCCGGTGGAGCCGCCGAAACGGCGTTACTGGGTGGGAGCGGTAAGCGATCACGTCGATCCGGAAACCTGGCGCAATGGGATCGAAAAGACGCCAGGTTCCTGGTGGGAAGACTGGGCCCAATGGCTCGGCAATCAGTGCGGTCCCTTGGTTGCCGCCCGGCCGGTCGGGAGCCAAACTCATCCGGCGCTTTGCCCGGCGCCGGGGACCTATGTGCTGGAGCGTTAGCCGGTAGCGTTTATCGCGCGAGCCGCAAGTTCGAAGCGCCGGGTTGCTTGGCGTCGCGGTCCTTGTCTCGTTGGACCATGGCGTAGGCCGAGTGATTGTGTATCGACTCAAAGTTTTCTGATTCTATCGTGTATGCGGCGATGCGCTCGTCGCTATTCATCTTCAGGGCTACGTCGCGCACGATATCCTCCACGAATTTCGGGTTGTCGTATGCCTTCTCGGTGACGTATTTCTCGTCCGGCCGTTTGAGCAGCCCATACAGCTCACACGATGCCACCCCCTCGACGACATCGATAAATTCCTCGATCCAAACAAAATCGCGGATCCTCGCCGAGATCGTGACATGCGAGCGCTGATTGTGCGCGCCGTAGTCCGAAATGTTCTTGGAACACGGGCACAAGGTGGTAATGGGCACGACCACCTTCACCTCGATGCTGGGAAGCCCGTCCTGAATCTGCCCAACGAAGCTGACTTCGTAATCGAGCAGGCTTTTTACTTTTGAAATAGGCGCCGCCTTGGTCACGAAATAGGGAAACTTCATCTCGATACGGCCGACGCGCGCATCGAGCAGTTCCGTCATTTCCACCACCATGCGCTTGAATGATTGAACCGTGATCTCATATTCCTGGAGATTGAGGATTTCAACGAACCGCGACATGTGCGTCCCTTTGAATCGATGCGGCAGGCCGACGTACATATTGAACGTGGCGACGGTGTGCTG
>JBOIDM010000314.1:0-16864 GCA_050740575.1 Gammaproteobacteria bacterium | reverse complement strand
GCCGCATATAGGTCGATTTGCCGCCCATGTTCGGGCCGGTGATCATCAACATGCGCCGCTCATCGGCAAGATGAAGATCATTGGGCACAAAAGGTGTCTCGCAAACCTGTTCGATTACTAGGTGCCGACCGTCTTCTATGGATACCCCGCTATCGTCACAGAGCTCCGGGGTGTTTAGGGCAAGCGTCTCGGCGCGTTCGGCAAACGACGCGAATACATCGGCTTCGGCTACGGCGGTGCTCGCCGCCTGCAACATTGGAAGTTGTTGTATAACGCGCGTGAGGATCTCTTGGTAAATCTCCTTCTCCTTGGCAAGCGCCCGCTGGCCCGCCCGGAGCGCCTCCGATTCGAGCGCGGCCAGTTCCGGCGTGATATACCTTTCCGCCGCCTTGAGCGTCTGCCGGCGCACGTAGTCGGCCGGGATTTTTTGCTGGTGCGTTCGGCCGACCTCGAGGTAATAGCCGTGCACGCGATTGTAGCCGACCCGGAGGTTCCCAATACCCGTGCGTTCGCGCTCGCGGGCCTCGATCGCAAGGAGCACTTGCCCGACGTCATCGCGCAAACGCCGCAATTCGTCGAGCTCGGGGTCGTAGCCCGTCGCGATGACACCGCCGTCGTTAACATGGGCGACGGGATCCTCCGCGATGGCCGTCTGGAGCAGGGTGCGCAGCTCGGGAAAATCCATGATCGCACGGGCGAGCGATTGCAGCCTGGGACTGTCTATCTCGTCAAGCAGGCGGCTCAGTTCGGGTAAGGCGTCGAGGGCGGTACGCAACTGCAGGAGGTCTCGAGGACGCGCCGACCGTAGGGCGATGCGGGCCAATATCCGTTCCATATCCCCGATCGCCCGCAGCGGCTGCCGCAATCCGTGCCAAAGGGCGTTCATCAGCAGGGCGCCGATCGCGTGATAACGCTGCCCTAGCGCGGCTTGGTCGCGGATCGGGCGATTCAACCAACGCCCCAGCATGCGGCTGCCCATGGGTGTCACCGCGCTATCCATGATCGCGATGAGGCTCTGCTCTTTGGCTCCGAAAAGGCTCTGGTTGATTTCCAAATTGCGGCGCGTCGCGGCGTCGAGAATCAAGCTCTCTTCCCGCCGGTCCACGCAGAGCTTGCATAAATGCGGCAAGGCGGTGCGTTGGGTATCCCGCGCATATTGCAACAGGCCTCCGGCCGCCGCTACGGCGGCGTCCATGTCTTCGCACCCGAACCCCGCCAGGTCTTGGACCTCGAACTGCTGGGCTAACGAGCGTTTAGCGTGCTCGGTGTCGAAATGCCACGGTGGCCGTCGGCGCAGGCGTGGGTCCGC
Source organism: Gammaproteobacteria bacterium (assembly GCA_050740575.1). GTDB lineage: Bacteria > Pseudomonadota > Gammaproteobacteria > JACCXJ01 > JACCXJ01 > USCg-Taylor. The sequence goes on along the minus strand of JBOIDM010000314.1, from coordinate 15,555 downwards.
AGGAAACGACGGTAAGAGATCGGACGCTTCGCTTAAGAGCAACTCGGCGGGCTGCAGGCGCTCGATCTCCCCGACTAGCGCCTCACGCCCCGTGATCTCGAGGACGCTGAACCGGCCGCTCGCGAGGTCCAACGTGGCGAGGCCGATGCGTTCCCTTTGCGCGTGCACCGCCGCCAGGAGGTTGTCACGGCGTTCTTCGAGCAACGCCTCCTCGGTCAGGGTTCCCGGGGTTACGATACGCGTCACCCGCCGTTCCATAGGCGTCTTGCCCGATGGCTCGCCCACTTGTTCGCAAATCGCGACCGAGTGCCCCATACGCACGAGCTTGGCCAAATACGAATCGACCGCATGCGCGGGGACGCCCGCCATGGGGATGGGCGCCCCGGCCGAGATCCCGCGTGTGGTTAGGACAATGTCCAGTAAGCCCGCGGCTTTCTCGGCGTCATCATAAAATAGCTCGTAGAAATCTCCCATGCGGTAGAACAATAGCATTTCCGGGAAGTCCCTCTTGATACCGAGGAACTGCTTCATCATGGGCGTATGTTCGCCGCCGCGATCTGCGCTCGCCGCCATGCAGGTCAGTGTAGCGGATACGCCGTCCGTTGCAACGCAACGAGCGGAGTCGATACACTTAGAAACCCTACGCTTTAACTAGAGATGACAGCGCATCGTTTTACCCGGAGATTGAAAACCCATGAGTCATAATACCCAGGCGGAAACCCGAGGTTTCCAGGCTGAGGTCCGCCAGTTGCTGGACCTGATGATCCACTCGCTTTACAGCAACAAAGAAATTTTCCTCCGCGAACTCATCTCCAATGCGTCGGACGCGGCCGAGAAGCTGCGCTTTGAAGCCCTCGGAAATGCGGATCTATTCGAAAGCGACAGTGATCTCAAGATCGAAGTGGAGTACAGCGAGAACCTCAAGACGATCACGGTGCGTGACAACGGCATCGGCATGTCACGCCAAGAGGTGATCGATAACCTCGGGACCATCGCCAAGTCTGGCACCCAGGAATTTTTCAAGGCCCTAACCGGCGACCGGCAGAAAGACGCACAACTCATCGGGCAATTCGGCGTCGGGTTCTATTCCGCATTCATTATCGCGGAGGAAGTGACTGTCACGACCCGGCGCGCGGGCTTGGGCGCCGAGGAGGGCGTGCGTTGGCAATCCGACGGTAAAGGCGAATACAGCGTGCATACGGTGCCGCGAAAGCAGCGCGGCACCGAGGTGGTTCTGAAGCTGCGCGCAGGCGAGGAGGAATTCCTGAACGGTTACCGCCTGCGCAACATCATCGGTAAGTATTCGGATCACATTACTTTACCAATCCTGATGCCGAAGGAAGGCAAGGACGCGACCGGCTACGAACGGGTGAACGCGGCGACCGCGCTTTGGGCCCGGCCGAAGAGCGAGATCAGTGACGATGAGTACAACGAATTCTACGAACATGTGGCGCATGATCATGAAGCCCCGCTCGCCCATATTCACAGCAAGGTCGAAGGCAAGCTCGAATACACGCTGCTCCTCTTCGTCCCAAGACATGCACCCTTCGACCTTTGGGACACCGAACTGCGGCGTGGGGTAAAACTTTTCGTACGCCGCGTCTTTATCATGGACGACGCGACGCAACTAATGCCGCGTTACCTGCGTTTCGTACGCGGCGTCGTCGATTCGAATGATCTGCCGCTCAACATTTCGCGCGAGATTCTGCAGAACAACAAAACGATCGACGGGATCCGCGCGGGCGCGGTCAAAAAGGTGCTCGGGCTCTTAGAAGAGCTCGCCTCCAAGAATGACTACGGGGTATTTTGGAAGACCTTCGGCCGGGTCCTCAAGGAAGGTTTAATCGAGGATGGCTCAAACCGCGACCGGTTGGCGAAGCTCGCTCGCTTCTCGAGCACGCATACCGATCGCGAGGAGCAAGAAATCTCGCTCGATGACTACGTGACCCGGATGAAGGAAGGGCAGACCGCGATCTACTATGCGGTCGCGGACGGTTTTGCCACCGCCAAAAACAGCCCGCATCTCGAGGTGTTCCGTAAGAAGGGCCTTGAGGTTTTGTTATTGTCGGACCCGGTGGACGAGTGGGCCGTGACCCATTTAACCGAGTACAACGGGAAACCTTTGAAATCGGTCAGCAAAGGCGCACTCGATCTCGGGACGCTGGAAGACCAGAACGACAAAGCATCGGCCGAAACGGCGGCGGGTGAGTTTAAGGACCTCGTGGAGCGGATCCGCAAGAGCCTGGATCAAAGGGTCAAGGAGGTGCGCGTGACCCATCGGCTCACGACCTCACCGGCCTGTCTGGTGGCCGATGAGCACGAGCTTGGCGCCAACCTGGCGCGCTTGCTCAAAGCCGCAGGCCAGGATATACCGGCGACCCCCCCGATCCTGGAGATCAATCCCGACCACCCTATCGTGCGCCGCTTGAAGCTGGAACAAGGAGGTCCGCGATTCGATGATTGGGCGCGCATCCTCTTCGATCAAGCTCTCCTGAGCGAGGGGGGGCGGCTCGATGATCCGGCCGGTTTCGTCCATCGCCTCAACGAAATGTTCTTGGTGATGAGCGGCGAGTCGGCGTGATCGGCACGTGTGCGGCGCGCGCGCGCGCGCCGAATCTGGCCGAGGCATACAGCGCACGTGAGTTGGTCTACTGGGCGGAAGCGCGCTTTCTCGGCGCCGGTTTATGTTTTGCGCATGGGACCACGAATGCGCGCGAGGAAGCCGTGCTGCTGGTCTTCCATGCGCTCGGACTGCCCTTCGATACACCCGAGGAAACGCTCGACCGCCGGTTGACCGAGAAAGAAAAGGCGAGAGTTGTCGGGCTATTGCGTCAACGCATACAGAGCCGCAAACCCGCCGCGTATCTTCTTGGCGAGGCCTGGTTCGCGGGCTTGCCGTTTTATGTGAACGAACAGGTACTGGTCCCCCGATCGCCGATTGCGGAGCTCATCGAATCCGGTTTCTCGCCTTGGGCGGGCGAAGTCCATCGCGTCCTCGATATCGGTACCGGGAGCGGCTGTATCGCCATCGCCTGTGCGCTGGCGTTCCCCGAGGCGCACGTGGATGCGGTCGATCTCAGCCCGCAAGCCCTAGAGATAGCACGTCATAATGTAATGCGCCATCAGGTTCAAGACCGGGTGCAGGTGCTGCAATCGGACCTATTCGCCGCCCTCGGATCGGAACGCTACGACCTCATCGTGAGCAACCCGCCTTATGTCCCGGCGCGGCACATGGCGGCGCTCAGCGCCGAGCACCGCCATGAGCCCGCCTTCGGCCTCGATGGCGGTCACGACGGTCTCGCCGTCGTCAGCCGTATTCTGGAAGATGCCTCGCATCACCTCACGGACAACGGCGTGCTTGTCGTCGAAGTCGGCGAGAGCGCCAGCGCCCTCGAGCAGCGCTATCCGCGCCTCCCCTTCGTGTGGCTCGAGCTGACGCGCAGCGAGGACGGGGTGTTCTTAATCGAGGCCGATGCGTTGCACAAGCATTTCGGTCACACAGGGGTTCACTGACCGATGTGAAGAGCTAAATTACCCGTAGGCAGTGCTCGGACGGCAGGGGGGTCACATGCGGATCTCCGGCTGCTAAGCAACTCCAAGAGGATGCTCTATGCTATCCTTGTCCCGTATTGGCATTGAGACTGATGCTTCGGATGGCCAAAACCGCCTTGGACAAAGCGCAAGTATTTGGAAAGTTCCTCGGCGCGTTACATTTCACCGCGATGCTCCTCATACGTTGGAGCCTTAGTGAAGGCGTAGGATATTCGTTGGGCGTACGCCCTCGATCCTCCAGCGAGTTTTGTCTTGAATGCCCATTGGCTCGGCGAACCTGTGATGCTTGACCAGTCCTTCATTTCGATCCAAAGACCGGCCCGTCCCCTGCGCATTGGCATCGACGCGACCAGCTGGTCAAACGATCGAGGATTCGGGCGCTTCACCCGAGAGATCGTCACGGCGCTCGCCGCCCGCGATACGGGATTTCGCTATACCCTCCTCTTCGACAAACCTCCTCATGCCGAGATAGTCCCGGGCGTCGAGGTGATCAGTGCGACGACCCGGCGCACGCTCAACGAATCGGCGGTCGGTACGACTTCACGCAGCCTCGCCTACCTCTGGAAGATGGGCCGACTGGCCCGCAAAGCGAAGTTTGACTTATTCTTCTATCCCGCCGTGTACTCCTACTTCCCTATGCTGGCCCGCGTGCCGTGCGTAGTCTGCTACCACGATACGACCGCCGAGCGCATGCCGGAGCTACTGTTCCCGACCACGCTCAATCACCGCCTCTGGCAGGCTAAGACCGCGTTAGCGCGCCTTCAAACCACCCGAGCGATGACTGTTTCACAGTCCTCGGCGGCCGATATCGAGAACTTTCTTCGCATTCCAAGGCATCGCATCGACGTGGTCACGGAGGCTGCCGATCCGGTTTTTCGTCGCATCGACGATCCTGCGGTCCCGGCCGTCGCGCGAGGCCGCTATGGCGTGCCCGAAAACGCTACCCTGTTTATCTATGTCGGTGGCATGAACCCGCATAAAAATCTTCTGGGCTTACTCAAAGCGATGCCGGCAGTCATCGCCGAACAGCCCGAGGTTTATCTTGCGATCGTTGGGGATACTTCTGGCAAGGGCTTCTGGGACAACGTTCGCGAGCTACAGTCCTTCGTGACAAGCCATCCGCCTCTCGCGCAGCACGTGCATTTTACCGGCTACCTCAGTGATCCCGAGCTGGTGGAGTTGCTCAATGGCGCTGCGGCGCTGGTCTTCCCCACGCTCTGGGAAGGCTTCGGCCTGCCCGCGGTGGAGGCCATGTCCTGTGGTCTCCCGGTGCTGGCGAGCCGTCGCAGCAGCCTGCCGGAAGTCATCGGGGACGCCGGGCTCTATTTCGATCCCGAGAACCCCTCGGACATTGCAGAGTGTTTGCTGCGTTTCCTGCGGGACCCCGACCTGCGTCCACGTCTCGCCGACATTGCTCTTAGGCGGGCCCGTACATTCACCTGGGAGCGGGCGGCGGCGCTGGCCGAGGTCTGCTTTCGCCGCTGCTATGACGATGCTAGGCCGCCGTGAAAATTCTGCCGCATGACCAGTCAGAGGATATCCGACTCCAAGTTTGACTCGACCGACATCTCGATATGGTCTCGCCGCGGTTTCACTGCACGCCCCTCGCCTTGAACGTCAGCCCAGCGCATGAGTAGACGGGCGATAATGTTTGCAGTAACCGGCATATTCTTGACCGCTGCACTTGTCCTCTGGTCAGGGGTTTCCGCGGTCCGCGACACGATGGTCATAGTCGATCCGGCACAAACGTATCAGGTCATGAATGGCTGGGAGGTCACCGCGCGTCTCTGGGAGCAGGATAAGCGGCGGGATCGCTATGATTCCTCCTGGCTCCAATACCGCGACCTGATCTTTGAGCGCCTCGTCAATGAGCTCGGCATCAACCGTATTCGGATTGAAATCAGGAGTGGCGCAGAGAACCCCGTCGACTATTGGACATCGTTTCGCCACAACAAGATCGGATACAAGGAAGCCAAGCGCCACCGTTATGAAAAGATCAATGACAACGATGATCCCAATGTCCTGAACCCGGACGGTTTCCAGTTTTCGGAGATGGATGATCAAGTCGAGAACATCGTTTTCCCTCTCAAACGCCTGTTGGAGGCCAATGGCGAGAAGCTCTTCGTCAATTTGTGCTACGTCGATTTCCGCGGTACGGACCTGAAGGGCAATATCCCGCATGCGCTGCAGCCCGAGGAATATGCCGAGCTCATTCATGCTGCCTTCGTTCATTTGAAGCAGCGCTACGACATGACACCTGATGCATTCGAGGTCATTCTGGAGCCCGACAACAGCGATTATTGGCGCGGCCGCGAAATCGGTCTTGGCATGGTCGCCACAGCGAAACGGCTCAAGGAGGCCGGGTTTTCGCCGAAATTCATCGCGCCTTCAACTGCTGCTGCCATCGCGGCACCGGAGTACCTCGACGAGATGTTGGCCGTTCCGCATGCAGCCGATATCGTGTCGACGTTCTCCTACCACCGTTACGATTCGCTGACTGCCGCCCTTGCGCTGCCGCAGATCCTCGAGCGAGCCCGCAAGTTCGGCCGTGAGACGGCCATGCTCGAGTACCTCACGGGCGGTGCCGAAGAGCTCCACGCAGATTTGACCGAGGCGAACGTATCGGCATGGCAACAATTCGGCATCGCATTCAAAGATCTGGGCAAACCTGAGAACGACGCGAGCTTCTACTACTTCGTCGATATCCGCGCTCCCGGTCGTCCGCGTATCAGGAAGGGGCGGCGAACGTCCGCGCTTGCCCAATACTTCCGGTTCATTCGCGCCGGTGCGGTCCGGATTGGCGCCAAATCGGACCATGTGGACAGCAAGCCAGTAGCCTTCAGAAATCCCGACGGGCGCCACATTGCCGTGGTCCAGGCGAAACGCCCAGGCTTGATCACGATCATGGGCTTACCTGCCGGTTCCTATGGCATTCGCTACACCACCGAGACAGAGATAGGTAAGGAGCTACCCGTCGTTCGTTTGGGCCCGGGCGAGTCCTCGGTGGCTCGCCTTCCCGAAAAAGGGGTGGTGACATTTTATCAAATGTCTTCGGTTCAATCGGCGGATGGCGCGAGCCGCTGAGACCGAATCTCCGTGCGTGGAGAGCGGAAAGAAACACAGTAATTAAGAACTCTGTCGCGCTAAACACAGGCCTACGTCACCTGCGCCGATTCGTGGACAAACCCTTGCTTCCGGCGAAGTAGGCGGTAATATGTGTGTCATCGTTCGAGGGCGCAGAGAGGTCGGCGAGCCGTTTCAGCAATCCATGAGGCTGGGTTTTATCAATACCGTGTCCGCGCTCTGCTATTCGATGCTCATCGAGGAGCGGGAACCTGCGGCGGGCGAGGATTGCAACCTATCGCCCAACGCCGTCGTCAATTTCGTCCTGGATCAGCACGAACGGATGCCGGACTACCTGCGTTTTCCCTTCCTCCTTTTCACCATATTTTTCGATCTGGCGGGGGTAGTTCACGGCGGGACGCTCTTTCATCGGATGGAACAGTCGGATCGGCGGCGGCAGATCGAAGCTTGGCGCAATTCCCGGTTCGGCCTCCCGCGTGATTTCATCCGGTTTTATGAAAGCCTCGTCGTTTTCTGCTGGTATTCCATGCTAAGCACCCGCCTCGGAATGCTGGAACAAGTGGATGTCGCTGAGCTTGAACCGCAACGTCATCTTCAATCCTCCGCCATCTCTTAATTGCGAGATTGCCGTTGTCGGGTCGGGACCGGGGGGCGCGATCACCGCGTGCCTGTTGTCGGAAGCCGGTAGGGATGTCCTTCTGATTGAGGAAGGCCCCTACTTGGCGCTCGATTCTTGCGTCCCCTTTACGATGGAGGAGATGATCCAAAAGTATCGCAACGGGGGCCTTACGGTTGCGCTCGGCTCGGTCAAGGTGCAATACGTCGAGGGGCGTTGCGTGGGGGGCGGCAGCGAGATCAACAGCGGGCTTTATCACCGGACGCCGCCCGACATCCTTGAAAAGTGGACAAGGGAATTCCAAGTCGAAGCGCTGGAGGAGAAGACGCTGCTGCCCCACTTCGAAGCCTGCGAGAAGGATCTCGGCGTTAATTATATGCCGGGGGAGGCCCCAATGGCATCGCTGAAGCTTCATGAAGGCGCGCAACGACTTAATTGGAAATCTTTCGAGGTGCCGCGTTGGTTCAGCTATAAGGAAGGCGTGGACGGCAACGGCGTGCCGAAGGGCCGCCGCCAATCGATGACGCAGACCTATATTCCGCGGGCGCTCCGGACCGAGGGCCGCCTTTTGCCCGAAACCCGGGTGCGTTGGTTCCGACGCGAAACCGACCAAAATCGTTGGGTCCTTGATGCGGAGCAGGTCAAGGTGAAGGAAAGACCGCAACCGATCAGGATCCAAGCCGAGAGCGTCTTCATCTGCGCGGGCGCCGTGCAAACCCCTGCGCTACTGCGTCGCAGCGGGATCAAGAAAAACGTGGGCGATTCCCTCCGACTCCACCCGATGATCAAACTTATAGCGCAGTTTCCCGAAAGCGTGAACTCGCTCGATATGGGAGTGCCGGTGCATCAGGTCAAGCAATTCACACCACGCATGAGTTTCGGCGGCTCGATCAGCACACCGCCGTATCTGGCCATAGGCATGAACGACCACCGCCCTTACGCCCGCCACCTTCTGGAAGATTGGCGGCGGATGGCGGTTTATTATGCGGCGACCCTCAGCAACGGGCGGGGCTCGATCCGCTGCCTACCCGGATACCGCGATCCGGTCGTGCGGTATCGGGTCACAAGAGAGGACTTACGCGAGCTTTCGGAGGCGCTGCGAAAGCTTGCAGCACTGCTGTTCGAGGCGGGCGCGACCGCGCTCTATCCGAGCATTTCGAGAAGTCCGAGGCTCACCTCGCCCGCCGATCTAGGCCGTCTATCCATGCCCATCCCGCGCGAGCGGACCAACCTGATGACCGTACATCTCTTTTCCTCTTGTCCGATGGGAGAAGACCGGCGGCGCTGTGCGGCGGATTCCTTCGGGAAGGTGCACGATCACAAGAATCTCTACATTTCGGACGCGAGCTTGCTTTGTACACCTCCCGGGGTGAATCCGCAGGGTTCGATCATGGCGTTGGCACGGCGCAACGCGCTCAAGTTTTTGGAACGTTATTAGGGGTAAAGTCGTCATGGACTTGGGAACGGACATGGTCTTGGTGACCGGGGCTTTGGGATGGCTGGGGACGAACCTGGTCGCGGCCCTCAGCAAGGGGCTGCCAGATTGCGAGGCGCTTGCGCGACCGCCGGCCGATCTCAACATTCGCTGTCTCGTCCTGCCTGGTCAGAGCAGCGCGCCGCTCAACACGTTTTCCGAGAGAGTGCAGGTAATCGAAGGCGATCTGCGTTCGCCGGAGGATTGCGAGCGCTTGTGCAAGGAGGCAGAAGGAGCAATCCTCTTTCACACGGCGGGGATGATTCACCCGAAAAGAGTGTCGGAATTCTATCAGGTGAACGTTAACGGAACGACCAATGTTCTGAATGCAGCGGTCAAAACCAAAGTCCGACGCGCGGTGGTGATCTCCTCCAATTCGCCTTGCGGCTACAATCGTCACCCCGATCATCTTTTCGACGAAGAATCCCCCTATTGCCCGTACATGAACTACGGCCGTTCGAAGATGCTCATGGAATTGGTCGTGAAGGAGCGTGCCGCCGAGAGCGGGATGGAGGCGGTGATCCTACGGGCGCCGTGGTTTTACGGACCGCACCAGCCGCCACGCCAGACGCTCTTCTTCCGGATGATTCGCGAAGGCAAGGCCCCGATCGTCGGTAGAGGTCGGAACTTGCGCTCGATGGCCTACACCGATAACATCGCCCAGGGTATGCTGTTGGCTGCCATCAATGAAGCTGCCGCCGGGGAGACCTTCTGGATCGCCGACGAGCGGCCTTACTCCATGAACGAAATCATCGACACGATCGAGCGCTTGCTGGAAGACGAATTCGACCAAATGTGCGCGCATCAACGGATGAAGCTTCCGGGTGTCGCTTCGGAAATCGCTTTGCTCGTCGATGCGACGCTGCAACGCTTGGGTCTTTATCACCAAAAAATCCATGTCCTGTCGGAAATGAACAAGACCATTGCGTGCTCGATCACCAAAGCCAAGCGCCTCTTGGGTTATGATCCGAAGGTCAGCCTGGAGGAGGGAATGAGACGTAGTCTCAAGTGGACCATGGAAAAGTACGGGGAAATTTAAGATGCGCGCTCTGGTTACCGGGGGCTCGGGCTACTTCGGTTCGCTCCTCTTGCGCAAGCTCATGACGCGGGGGGATTCCTGCGCAGTCCTGGACATCTTTGACGCGGACGATCGACCCGCTGATGTAGGCTTTTTCCAGGCCGACATTCGCGATTACGATGCGGTCGAAAAAGCAGCTGCCGGGGCGGATGTTATTTTCCACAACGTCGCCCAAGTGCCGCTGGCAAAGGACCGCAAACTCTTCGATTCTGTAAACATAGAGGGCACCGACAACCTCGCCAGTGCGGCGCTCGCCCAAGGCGTGAAGAAAGTTGTCTATACTTCATCAAGCGCGGTCTTCGGCGCTCCGAAAGTGAACCCTGTAACGGAAGAGACCCCGGCGACCCCCGCCGAGGCTTACGGGCGTGCCAAGCTGGGAGGGGAAAAAATCTGCCAGAAATACGTTGGGCAAGGTCTGGATGTCTCGATCATCCGCCCGCGCACGATCCTGGGGCACGGACGGCTCGGTATCTTTCAAATTCTCTTCGAGTGGATTTACCAGGGGTACAATATCCCGGTACTTGGCAGCGGGGATAATGTTTATCAATTCGTGCATGCGGATGATTTGGCCGATGCGTGTATCCTCGCGGCGGGGCGCCCAGGCGCGGCCATTTACAATTGCGGCGCGGACCGCTTCGGCTCGATGCGCGAGGGTCTGGAGCATCTTTGCGCGTACGCGGGTACGGGATCGAAGGTGAGAAGCGTCCCGATGAGCTTGGCCGTAGCGGGGATGAAGATGGCGGGTGCGCTCGGCGTCTCACCGTTGGGACCCTATCACGCTCTCATGTATGGACGGTCGCTCTATTTCGACGGTGCCAAGGCGAAGTCCGAACTCGGCTGGGGGCCGCGATATTCTAATAACGAAATGCTCGTCGAAAGCTACGAGTGGTATTTGAAAAACCGCGAAGCGGTGCAACGCACCCATGGGGCAAGCCATCACCGTTCCCCCGTGAAGCCGGGGATCCTAAAGCTCGCCCGCCGTTTCTGGTGAATCAAGGTCGAGAGGCGCGGCCGTGGTGGGAGATTGGGGACGCGCGAGATTCGGGATGCTGAACTCGAAGGTGGGCCGCGCGTAATACCTAATGAATTACTCTATCGCCAAGTGTTGCGCAAAGCGGGAGTCGGCACTGCCTAAGTACTGCCCGACAAAACTGTAATACCCTCGATATCGTTCTTCTTGGATCTGAAAAAGGGTCTTCACGTCGTGTAACTCGGGAACGGAGACAAGTGCGTGTCGATGATAGGTGCCCGTAACATGTCGGCCTATTTCTACAGCAGCATTAATACTGCCCACGGCGAGGACCCCCAGAATAGCTTTGCTGACCCATCTTGCCTGTAAACCGCGCGGAGGATCGCTTAGTACACGGATGGTCACCAAAGCGGTTACGAATAACGCCGGAATCGAAGTGCGCATCGCCGGCTCGTTATTCCAACCCCAGTTGAGAAATGGCAAGGCAAACAGAATGCCCGACGACAGCAGCAGAAGACCTCGCAATTTGATGAATAGGGGTTCTCTTTGTAACATCAAATACAAATACAGCAACCCATGCAGCGCCGCGAACTCCAATGCGACAAACAGAGCGTACCTGACGACGAAAAGCTCAGGGATGCGAAGGAAAGTCAAGGTGACGCGCTCTTGATAAATTTTGCCTAGATCAACCGGCAAAGCATAGTCTTCAAATCGCCCGGCCAAATAGGTTGCGACGATGATGCCCACGAATAAACCGGTGACGTTAGGCCACGACACCAGTTGTCGCAAGCCATGATAACTGAAGTGCTGTTCTCGCAAATGGGAAAAAGCGATGGCGACGACGAACGGAATCAGCCCTAAAGTTACGAATGGTGTCCACAAAGTACACAGCCCCAAATACAGCAATCCTGTCATATGCAAGCATCCTACCTTTGCGTCATTCAGGACGAGTGATGTAAGCAGCCACCCGGCGATTGCCTGATTGGGAACCCACACGATTAAGGCCGCATTGGAACTAAATTGGGCGAACCCCCAACCAGACCACCACTCCAGGTGTTGCAGAGCACCGATTCTGTCGATTAGCACCCTTACCCCATCCGCGGTGGAGGGCGCTTGATAAAGGGTTGAGATTAGCTGACCTATAATGTCCATCCCCGAGAAGGCCAGAAAAGTGATGATGAACCACCACCACTTTGCCTCCGTTAATAGCCACATCCATAACGCCGCCAAACACAGACCGATGGTTGTATATAAAAACAACACGTGATTTGCGGCCTGCCACCCAAGAAGCTTTCCCGCGAATGCTGCGGGAAGCTGATAGGCGATGTAATACGTGAGCATGAGGCGCTCATTCTGGATCTCGTAGATCACGGGCCACGGTTTTGTTATCAAATCCCGAAGAATGGAATTGTGCTTTAGCCAGTCCGTGTCTTGAAATCCCCATCCGCCTGCACCTGCAACAAGCGCCACAAGCAAGACAGGCATGAGGATCAGTACCAGCGTTTTGAAAGATAAACGTGTGACCGGCTCCGCATGAGAGGTACGAAATCTATCTGCAATCGTAAAACCCGCAAGGAGCCCGCCAACGAGTAACAGGACAGATAAAGACGAGTACGGCTGCCGTATCCAGCCACCGAAGAAAACCAGGTACGGTAAAGCCAGATACGTGAAACTAGCGACAGACAGAAGACGCTTGAAACTGTCAGATCGCAAGATTCGCCTCCCTGCACAGAAATGCTTCAAGACGAGGAATAATCCTCAGTACGGTACCGCACGCACTCGCGACGGCGCGACTTTCCTTCAATAGCGGTGCCTCTGAGCAGTCGTGTCGGCTGTTACCGCCAAGGGATACCCGCCGCCACGCGATTCAAGATTATTATCTACGTGCGGTTTCAAGTGATCGCTCAAGTAGGTTGACAATCTATCGCCTTGCTTGAAAGTGGTGGCGGCGCCGACTGCTCCGCAGTTGTGTTTTCGCACAGGTAGACGATGTGCGGGTAGGGCAACCAATCCGTGATAGGAAACGTATCCACGCGATTGAAATGTTCTCCCAAAGCCGCATGGAACTGATCGTCGTTCCAGTACCACATCTTGAATCCTCGTGTCATGAAAACGTCCAGTGCCCAGGTGAAAGCCAGCTTCGGAAACGGATGCATGGTCACATCTTTGATGATAAGCCTCCCGTCCGATGCCAGATGTTGAGCGCATGTAGCAAGAAGTCTATGCTTGGAGGCGTCATCGATATGATGGAGCAGGTCGATCATCATGATAGCGTCGAACTGGCTATCGAGGCTCAGCTGGCGCGCATCCCCCAAGCAGAAAGTAGCGTTCCGCAAGCCAAGACGCGATGCGGCTTGCGTGGCCATATCTATGCGTCTTGGATTCATATCGTAGCCACGGTATACAATCTCCGGGTATAACGTTGAGAAGTAACAGCCAAACAAGCCGAAACCACACCCTAAATCCAACACTCTCCGCTTACCGCGCTGGCAGAGCGCAAGGATATGGAGGATATTGATGTTAATAATAATAAAGCGTGCTCTACAGTAAGCGCGGATTGCCGCCGAATCGTGGGCCCTTATGATTCGGTTTAGGAGTTGCTTGTAACCGCAAGAGGTGTTGTTAACCATGACATTCGCTGTCCTTCGATTCCGTACGAGATTTGATACACTGGTTCGATACTACGATGCTGCTACGGTTTAGTTAGTAGGTATTCCAGTAATTTGGTTATACGCATCTTAACGCGTTTTTTCAGCCGCGTAAGGACTCCTCGCCCGGAAATTTGGCGCAGAAGGCACGTTGCACCGATATTCCTACTTAGTGTTACATAAAAATTAATAGCCATCGATCACCGTATCCGGACTTACCATGCGGTCATTGCGCATATTACGACACTCCGGCATATCCCGATGCGCCAGATGCAGTCTGCATAGCGCCTGAGACGATGAAGCTTGATCCTAGGGGCCTCCCCTAGATCCGCCCAACGGGATGTTTGGAAGTTCAATGAACTTACGCAACGGGTGATCGAATGCTGAGATCGAGTTCGCCGCACCGTATCCTAACCGCAACCGATCGACGCCTCGCGCTGCTTATCGCGATCGGCGTGATGCTCGTGAGCCTTCCTGCGCTCTTCTGGGGCTTGCCGGACGGCAAGGCAATCAATGGGGGGCTTCGCATCCTCGACGGCGAGATCCCATATCGCGATTTCTGGACGATGTATGCGCCCGGGCAGTTCTATCTGGTCGCCGTGCTCTTCTGGACCTTTGGCCGACATTTGATGGTTCAGGGGATCGCATCTATGCTCCTAGTGGCTGCGGACGCTGCATTGCTTTTCGTCCTGCTCCGGCGCCTGGATGTTCCTCGAGGTCTCGCCGCGACGTCGGCAACGCTTTTTGGTCTGAGTTTGTGGGGACCGGGTCCAGAGATAAGCTCCTACGAGCCGGCGATTTTCTTTCTGCTGCTCGGATTCGATCGGGTGGTCCGCTACGCACAGGGTGAGGGCATCGGCGTACTATTCCGCGCAGGTCTGTGCTACGGCGCGGCCGCGTGCTTCAAGCATGACGTGGCCTTCTATATGATGGCGGGATCCGTAATCGGCGCGGGCGTGTCTTGGATTGCGGCAAGGCCGCGTCCCTCCGCCTGGACGAACCCTGTTGTCGCGGCGGGTGCCCTTGCGTGCGGCGCGCTCCTCTTCGTGGGCCCGGTGATTGCGCTTCTCGCATGGAAAGCCGGACCCGACGCTTGGGAGAATCTCATCGTCTTTCCAGCTACGGAGTTTCGGTTCGTCCGCGGCGAGGGGTACCCGCCGCTCTTTTTTAACCTCCGTTCTATTTGGTGGTGGTTGAACGATATCGGTAACCTTCAGCGAGGGCGTGAGACTTTGATTCACATCGCGATGGTTATCCTGGCAAATCTGCCCCAGTACGTCTTCGTCGGTGGGATCGCGTGTTTGATGCTTCGCCGGCAACAGATTCCCCCGGCAGCTTGGATGGCTTCGGCGGTCGCCTTATCGTCGATGCCGTTCTTTTGGCTCGTAGCGCACGTGCAGCAAAACACGCATTTGCATTCGATGGCGCTCTACAGCTTTATACTGATCGGACTTGCATGGCGCGCCCTTCGCCAAAATCCGGTGCGCCGGCTGCTGACGGCTGTGTACGTGGCGTACGCAGCTGGGTTGATTATCCATCCAGTCACGCAAGCAGCGCAGGCTATCTATTTCTGGCCGGAGCGGCGCCCGCTCGAGTTCCCGATAGTGCGCGGGATCTGGATACCGGATAACGAATACCAGTACTACGCTCCAATCACGCGGTTTCTTCGGCGGCATGTCCCGCGCGACGAGCCGGTGTATGTCGGCATCACGCGTCATGACGCGATTGTGATTTCCAACCAGAGGTTCTATTATCTTGCTGAGCGGCGCAGCAGCTCGCGGTATAACGAGCTACATCCTGGGTATGCAGACGACCCGGAGGTCCAACAGGAGATCATCGACGCTATCGACCGGCGCGGTGTCCGATGTCTGGTCCTATGGCAGTTTGGGTGGTCGGACGCGGTACTGGAGGAAAAAAAGGCTCGGCGGCGAGCAAAGCTGCCACACTTGGGTGCGGTTAAGCTGGACGAGTTCCTGTGGACCCACTTCGAACCTGTGACGAAATACGATGAGTACTACGTGATGTGGCGGAAAGGAATTTCGAAACCGAACGGGGGTGGAAAAGGAGTCGCTGCCCGCCAGTAGGCGGGCACGGGCGAGCAGCTCAAAACGCCGGACGCGTACGAGCGCCAGG
>JBOIDM010000313.1:0-3925 GCA_050740575.1 Gammaproteobacteria bacterium | reverse complement strand
CTTAGAGATCGCGGTTTCTCTGTTCGACAGGGAGCAAATCAGTGTCGGGGTGGCATCGCGCATCGCAGGCCTCTCCATCAGCGAGATGATCGACGAGCTTGGCAGGCGCCGGATCCCCGTGGTTCGCGACTCCGAGGAAGAGTTTGCGGAAGAAATGAAGTATGTCCGCGGCCTTGCTGGTCGCCGATAGCGGTCCGCTCATCGCACTTGCGCGGCTCGACCTGTTGTGGCTGCCGGCCCGCTATTTCGATTCCGTCCTTACCACGTCAACGAACTCGGACGCCCAGAATTCTATCCCCGGGCCATCGGGCGGGTGCGCCTTGTCTCGCCACGCGTCGCAAGCAGACAAGAAGGGACTAGACCATGTCTGGCAGGTGCTCTCTGGGCGCCGATGCCCAGCGGCCCTGCGAAAAATCAACGAACAGCACGCGCTGCCGATACCGTCCAGCATGGCCGCCCGGAACGCGGCCGGCTACTCAGGAAATCCAAGGACACAGCATCATGAAACTGCTCACCGCGATCATGAAACGGTTCAAGCTGGATGATCTGCAAGCGGCGTTATCCAGCATCGGGCTCATCGGCATGACCGTCCGCGAGGTCGAGGTCCTCGTTCAAGCAGCCAGATCCGGCCGCGTCGCCGATGACAAGATCTTCGTCACCCTGCTCGAACGGGGCGTCCCTATCCGGACGGGCGGAGCCGACGCAGAGGCCCTGGGGTTGCCCTCCGCAGCCGAGCACGCCTACCGCCGTGCCTGGCAACGCCTCGGCGCACGACGCTTTAGCGCAATGGGGTTGAGAGTCTCGATTAGACCCGATTAGCGCAAGCGGTCAAGTCTTGACGAAACCGATATTTCAAGACCAGACTCTGTCCACTCTGCTTTCCGTGACAGCTCGCGCGGCGGCTTCAGGCGGGATCTAACGGGTTAAGTCTTCCAGTATAAGAAACGGACATTTCATGGGCGGGCCCTATCCACCTCGTTGGCGGGCTTCGCTTTCTGTGAAAGCACATAGCCGATATAAGAAAGATTAGGTTATGAAATACTGTATAAGCAGACTCTTCGCCCTTTTCTCCATGCCCCTTTGTGTCATTACTCCTGCATCTGCTATTCAGTTGCAGCAGATCGCATCCGGATTCTCATTGCCGGTGCTTGTAACGAGTGCACGTGATGGATCGAATCGCTTATTCGTCGTGGAGCAAGGAGGGAAGATTCTTGTTCTCCGGAACGGCCGAAAAAGGCCAACTCCGTTTCTTAACATTTCAAAACGTGTGAGTAGGGGCGGTGAGCAGGGTCTCCTCTCCGTTGCCTTTCATCCAAAATTCCGAAGAAATCGCAAGTTGTATATTAACTATACGGATACTAAGGGTAGGACCAACGTCGTTGAATACAAGACCTTCCGGGAAAACCGCAATCGAGTAGACACTAGGACTCGACGATCGATTCTTCGTGTTGCGCAGCCCTTCGAGAATCACAATGGTGGATTCCTCGCGTTTGGTTCCGATGGGTATCTTTATATAGGGCTCGGCGATGGGGGGAGTGGAGGAGATCCTGGGAACCGAGCGCAGAATTTGGGACTTCTGCTCGGGAAGATGCTGCGTATCGATGTGAATACGAGTCGCGGGTATCGTATTCCAGCGACAAATCCGTTCGTCGGAGTTCGCGGGGTACGAAAAGAGATCTGGGCTTCTGGATTCAGAAACCCTTGGAGGTACTCATTTGATCGGGCTACCGGACGTCTTTTTGCTGGTGATGTGGGACAAGGAGCGATCGAAGAGATAGATATTGTTGAGCCTGGAGCCAACTACGGCTGGCGCCTCTTTGAAGGATCCAGTTGTTTTGATCCATCGCTAGGATGCCAAACAACGGGCCTCACATTTCCTATTTCAGAATATTCTCACTCTGAGGGGGAAGCCGTCACCGGGGGATATGTGTATCGGGGGGTGAGTGCGCCATCGCTCGCCGGGAAGTATTTCTTCGCAGATTTTGGTTCTGGACGTTTATGGTCCCTTGAAGAGACGACTCCTGGAACGTGGACGAGGACGGTGCTACAGGATACTGCGTTGAATATTAGCTCGTTTGGCGAAGATGAAGCAGGTGATGTTTTAGTCGTCGATTACGGTGGTGGGATTTATCGCATTACCGACTAGTTCGCGTCACACGATTGCGGGCCGGTGACGGTGGCTACCGCGGATAGACGTCCCCACCGCACCTGCACGAAAGCCCATCCGGTTACGGGCGCGATGAACCGGATCGTGCCGTCTGGATGCGCGCCCGCCATTGCGCCGCCTCGCGCAGTATCGCGGCTTCATCCAGGGTCAGCAACTCGCGATTGCGCAGGAGGCGGCGGCCGGCGACCCAGACGTCCGTGACCGCCCCGCGGCTCGCCGCGTAGACGAGCGCCGAGATCGGATCGTAGACCGGCTGCGTTTCGATGCCGCCTAGATCAATCGCGGCGACGTCCGCTTGCTTACCGATCGTGAGCGAACCCGTGATGGCGTCGATGCCGAGCGCCCGCGCGCCGTTCAATGTCGCCATGCGGAGCACCGAGGCGGCCGGCGCGGCGCAGGGATCGGCCGCCACGCCCTTGGCGAGGAGCGCCGCGGTGGACAGCTCGCCCAGCATGTCGAGGGAATTGTTGCTCGCCGCCCCGTCGGTGCCGAGCGCCACATTGATCCCGGCTTGTTGCAGCGCTCCTATCGGGCAAAATCCGCTCGCGAGCTTGAGGTTCGAGCGCGGGCAATGCACGATGCTCACGCCATGCTGTGCGCACTGGCCGATGTCGGTCGCAGTCATTTGGGTCATATGCACGGCAATCAGGCGCGGTGACAGCAGGCCCAACCTGGCGAGACGCGCGAGCGGCCGCTCACCGGTCGCTTCGATGGCCTTGTCGAGTTCGTGCGCCGTCTCGTGCACGTGCATGTGGATGGGGAGATCCAGCTCCTCGGCAAGCATGCCGATGCGCTCGAGCGGCCCATCGGAGACCGTATACGGCGCGTGCGGCGCGAAGGCGAAGTGAATAAGCGGATGAGCACGAAAAGCATCGTGTACACCCAGACCCTTGCTCAAGTACTCGTCCGCCTCCCTGGCCCAAGGGGTTGGAAAATCGATCAGTATCAATCCGGTGACGGCGCGCATGCCCGCCTGCGCGGCTGTCTCGGCGATTCGGTTGGGAAAGAAATACATGTCATTGAAACAGGTCGTGCCCCCGCGCAGCATCTCGGCCACGGCGAGCCGCGTGCCGGCGCGCACGAATTCATCGGCCACCCAGCGCTGCTCGGCGGGCCAGATGTGGCGCGTGAGCCAATCCATGAGCGGCAGATCATCGGCCAGCCCGCGGAAGAGCGCCATGGCCGCATGCGTGTGGGCATTGATCAATCCCGGAATCAAAACATGCCGGTCGAGACTCAGCACCTCGTGCGCGCGCCAGCGTTGGTCCGCCTCGGCGCTCGGCAATACATCGACGATGACGCCATCGCGTACCGCGAGGGCGTGCGCTTCCAGGACCTGGCCCTCGGAGTCGGCGGGAACGATCCAGCGCGCCTTAATGAGGAGATCGGCTTCCATCATGGTCGTTTTTCACTCGCCGATAGCCTACATGCGAGCCTCACGACTGTGCCACACACGTATGATGACCGGGTCACCTTGAGCGTTGAGTCGATAGCGCAATACATAAGCCCCGGCGCCAAATGCCGCGAATATCTCGCGACGTCCGGTGTCATCGTCCATCGGTTTACCCGCTTCAGGTTGCTGTTCGAGTATATTAGCCGCGGCTTGGATGCAGCCGATAGCGTTGCGTGCGGCTTGTAAGTGCTTCTCAGCGAGGAAGTCGTAGAGTCGGTCCACGTCCTCTAGGGCTTCCGGTAACCACGCTACCGTGGGCATGGCTCGCGCACGCCCTTGGCGAGCGCGTCAAACCATTTCAACGC
>JBOIDM010000312.1:0-8862 GCA_050740575.1 Gammaproteobacteria bacterium | reverse complement strand
GGGTCCGGTTCGGGCGATTATCCGCCTCTGCGGTGTTTTCGAGGTAATACTGAGTATGTTCGAGGCTCACCCGAGGCACCAGAAATCCCCCCTCCGCGTATACCGGGTAGCTGACGACAGGTTTCAGGTTGATACGGCCGCCGATGACTCCATCATCGCGGTCAAAATAGGTGGCTTCTCCGAAGAAGTCGAGATTGATTTCCCGGTCTTGTGCGGGCAGGCGGGTGGAAAAGAGAATCTGCGGCAGCTGGTCGTAAGGCCGGCTTGATACCGGAATGGTGGGATCGATGGTCTGAAACCCGTACAACCGGCCGAACACATAGAAATAGTCGCCGCCGTAACTGATGTCGGCGCGGCTTGGAAGATAGCGCGTGCTGCTGACCGCAAGATTGTTTCCGAAGTCTTCGAAGAATTCCGAATCGGACACCCGGTTGAAGGTCAAGAAGGCATGACCGCGCCGGCGCGCAAAATCTTGCTCATGGGTATATGCGACCAGCGACCGGCTCTCGTCCTCGAACTCGGCGTCCGCGGGCAGATACTCAAAATCCAGCTCTCCCCCGCCTCTTTCCAGGAGGTAACGATATTGGCCCCCGAGCAGGACGCCGCGGTCGGAAAGGATTCGAGGCTGGAAGGTCGCATCGTGTTGTGGCGCAATGTTCCAATAATAGGGGATGCTCAGGTCGAACCCGCCATCCGACGAACTTCCCACCGTCGGCGGCAGGAGACCCGTCTTGCGCTTGTCGCTGATTGGGAAGGTGATGTACGGCAGATAGAATACCGGCGTATCCCGCACCCGCAGCACCACGTGCTCAGCCTTGCCCCATTCCTCGGTGTGATCCAGATCCATGCGCTTAGCCGCGAGCTGCCAGTCCGGTAGCCTGCCGCTACAGGTGGTGTAATCGACGTCTTTAAGGTGTGTGACATTCTCCCGCGTGTCGAGGTTGATGATGCGCGCGACCCCGCGCCCGCGTCGCTGCAGCAATCGATACTCGCCATATTCGAGATGGGCGCGGTCGTTGTTGAGATCGAGACGGCCGTATTTCCCCGACCAAAACAAGGCCGGATCCCACAGGAGCAAATGACCTTCGGCCTCAATGATGCCCTGACCGCGCTCGTAAGTGAGGAGATCCGCGACCACCGCTTGTTGATCGCGGACCAAGGAGACACCGCCCACGAACGTCGACACATGCTCCTCCAATACCTCCGCCCGGTCGGCCGTCACCTCGATAGACCCCAATTTATATGCCGCCGGATTATGGGGAGGCCGATCCGGGATCTTCGGATCGGCCTTGCAAAGCGCATAGCGTGGATCTTCCAGCTCCGGCGCACCGGCTGCCGCCCAGGATGCGGCAGAGCACGTCAAGCTCAAGACAGCCGCTAGCATAGACCGGGGCGCGGGAATTCGCGCGAAGGGGCGCCACATCATTCTAGAACAACCGGCAGCGGCGTGATGGTATGATAAATTCCAAAACCGAGGCGGATCACGGCGCCAGCCCGCGAAACTTCGGCGTAATGGGCGCGGCAAGCCACGTGGGAGTCGCGGGTAGTAGACATCGGGACTTCATGGTAAAGAGCGAGGAGGTGTTATGGCAAGTGATCCCACGGCCAAGTGGATCCTCATTACCGGGGCTTCCTCGGGTATCGGCTTATGCGCCGCCCGTGCGTTACGCGCGCGCGGTTACCGGGTCATCGCCGCGGCCCGCAAGGCCGACGATGTGGATGGCCTCGGCGCGGAAGGCTTCAACGCGGTGCGACTTGATCTCAGCGATTCCGCTTTGATCCGAGCCGCCGTGGCATCCGTGCTTGAGCAGACCGGCGGCTCTCTTTACGCTTTATTCAATAATGCCGGGTTCGGCCAGATCGGCCCACTGGACGGCCTCTCGCGCGCCGCGCTGCGTGCGCAATTCGAAGTCAACCTCTTCGGGATCCATGAGCTCACGGCTTTGATCCTGCCCCGGATGCGCGCGCAGGGTTACGGCCGCATCATTCAGACGAGCTCGCTCCTGGGCTTGATCGCGCTCCGCTACCGCGGGGCCTACAACGCGAGCAAGTACGCCTTGGAGGCCTGGAGCGACACCTTGCGGCTGGAACTTTCGGGCACCGGAATTCATGTGGTGTTGATCGAGCCCGGTCCGATCGCGAGCCGTTTCCGGGAAAACGCCTACGCCCAATACCGCCAAAGGATCGCGGAGGAAACGGGCCCCCAGGGGTCGAATTACGACGCCGCCGAAGATCGGTCACGCCGCGCGGCGGGCTGGTTTACCCTGCCGCCCGAGGCGGTGGTCAAGAAACTCATCGAAGCTTTGGAAACCCCCCGCCCGAGGCCACGCTACTTCGTCACCGTGCCGACCTATGTGTTCGCCTTCTTAAAACGCCTCCTGCCCGATCGCGCGCTGGATGCGCTCTTGGTGCGCCTATGAAGTTGGTGACCTTTACCCACATGGGGGAGACGCGCATCGGCGTCGCCTCCGGCGAGTACGTCTTTGCGATCGGGTCGATGCCCGGCTATCCGCGCGAGATGACGGAGCTGCTCGCAGGCGGCCAAGCGTTACTGGGCGATCTCGCCAGCCGGATCGAGCGTCATTGCGAACGCATCGCGCTCGCCGACATCCATCTCGAAGCGCCGCTCGGCCGGCCACCCAAGTTTTTGGCGATAGGCTTGAATTACGCCGACCACATCGCCGAAAAGGGCGGGTCGAGACCGGCCTTCCCGACCATTTTCAACAAACAGTCGACTTGCGTGAACGGGCCCTATGACCCCATCCATAAACCCGGCGTCTCGGAACAGTTGGATTACGAGGGCGAGCTGGGATTCGTGATCAGGCGCCGCTGCCGGCATGTGCCCGCGGCCCGGGCGCCGGAGGTGATTGCCGGCTACCTGATCGTGAACGATGTGTCGGTGCGCGATTGGCAAGCGCGCTCGCCGACGCTGACGCTCGGGAAGTCCTTCGATACGCACGGGCCCATCGGCCCGTGGATCGTGACCCCCGATGAGATCGGCGATCCCCATGCGCTTGATGTCCGCACATATGTCAATGGGGAACCGCGGCAAGCGTTCAACACGCGCGACATGATCTGGAACTGCTACCGCTTGGTGGAGCTACTCTCGACGGTGTTTACCTTGGAGCCCGGCGATATTGTTTCCACGGGTACCGGGCGGGGTGTGGGGATGCGCCGGGACCCGCCCTCGTTCCTGCGGCCTGGCGATGTCGTGCGCATCGAGATCGAAACGATCGGCGCTATCGAGAACCGCGTTATCGCAGAGCCCGAGGTTTCACTTTAAGAAATGCATGCGCCAGTTTCGTGAAGGAGCTCGGCAACCGTACCGACTGCTATTATCGCTGGCCACCGCTTCCCAAAGCGTGCAAAAGCTTTTGGTGCAGCCCACCGAAGCCGCCGTTGCTCATAATGAGCACTTGATCGGCCGGGCGCGCGAGCGCAAGGATCTTGGCTACGATGGCGTCCAGATCCTGGAGGAGGATGCGTTTACTCCCGAGGCTACGCGTGTGCCCGTCCAGATCCCAGCCGAGCTCGGGCGGCCAATAAAATAGCGCGAAATCCGCCTCGCTGAACGCATCGGCGAGGGACTCGGCATGGGCGCCCTGACGCATGGAATTGGAACGCGGTTCAAACACCGCAATGATCCGCGACGGTCCGACGCGCTGGCGCAAGGCCGCGATGGTGGCGCGGATCTCCGTGGGATGATGCGCGAAATCGTCATAAACCGACACACCGCGGAGGACCCCAAGCTGTTCCAGCCGGCGTTTGACACCGGCAAAGCTCGACAAGGCGCCGATAGCCACGTCGGGCGCCACGCCCGCATGCCGTGCGGCGGCCAAGGCGGCGAGCGCGTTGAGCGCGTTATGCTGTCCGAGCAGCTCCCAGACAACCCGCCCGATCGCACAGCCTTCGAGCGTGACATCGAATGCACTGAAATCCGCGGCCGCGTCTCGAAAACCCCATTGCTCGGCCCGCTCCGGTCCGAAAGTCTCCACGGGCGTCCAGCAGCCCATCGTTAGCACCTCGTCGATCACGGGGTCGGGGGCCGGCCGGATAAGCAAGCCACGACTGGGTATGATGCGGATCAGGTGGTGAAACTGGCGCTTGATGGCATCGAGATCAGGGAAGATATCGGCATGGTCAAATTCAATATTGGTCATCACCAAGGTGCGCGGACGGTAGTGGATGAACTTGGACCGCTTATCGAAAAACGCTGTATCGTATTCATCCGCCTCGACCACGAAGTAGCGGCCGCGGCCGAGCCGCGCGGTCACATTGAAATTCGAGGGGACTCCGCCGATGAGAAACCCCGGTGCATGCCCCGCGTCCTCCAAGATCCAGGCCAGTATGCTGGCGGTGGTGGTTTTGCCGTGGGTGCCGGAGACGGCGAGTACCCAGCGATCCTGCAACACCTGCTCGGCGAGCCATTGCGGCCCCGATCGATAGGCCAAGCCCTCGTTTAGGAGGTATTCAATGCAAGCATTACCGCGGGAGAGCGCATTGCCGACGACGACCAGATCGGGCGCGGGATCGAGACTCGCCGCATGATATCCGTCCGTGAGACTGACACCGCTTTGCTCAAGCTGGGTGCTCATCGGCGGGTAAACGGCCTGATCGGAGCCCGCTACCTCGTGCCCGAGCTCGCGCGCAATGCGGGCGATCCCGCCCATGAAGGTGCCGCACACGCCGAGAATATGGATCTTCACGCGGCGGACGCCGGAAAATATCGCCGATTGCTCCGGGATGAGCTGCGCGACACCCTTGAAAATATAGCGACGAGGCGAGACATCGGTACGAAAACGCGGCTCGGGGGTATTTTAGTTGCGGTGTCTATCATAAACTGGGCGGTGCGCGCAGGCTATGTCAGCACCGGCCGTTGTGACAGAGGGTGGCTAAGCCGCGTCTAATAGAACTACAACTTCGCGGTGTTCGCGGGTGTTCTCGGTGGCCTCGCGATTTACGCTACGATACGATGACTCAGTCGAGGAGAACGAAGCATGTATAAGAACACGACCCCGGTAAGAATTGCCGTCTTTACCTTCGCGTTGACACTCGCACTATCAGGCTGCGAGTCGGAGAAACCGGCCGTGACGGAAGCGCCGAAGCCTGCCGCCGTGGCACCGTCCGCGCCGGCCGCACCCCGGCTCCTGTTCGAACGCTTGGGCGGGCAAGACGGGATCACAGCCATCGTCGACGGGCTCATGTCCAACATCGGCGGGGACCCGCGGACCAGGCTTTACTTCACGAACGTCGATCTTCGCCGCTTCAAGAGCAAGATGGCGGAATACCTGTGTGAGCAGACCGGGGGCCCCTGCAAGTATACCGGCGGGGAGATCAAGGCCAGGCATGCCCCGCACCAGATCGGCAATGCCGATTTCGACGCCTTCATGGAAGACCTGGCAAAGAGCCTCGATAATAAACAGGTTGCCCAGTCGGATAAGGATGAGCTTCTGGGGATCCTCGGCAAGCTGAGACCGGACGTGGTAGCCGCCTACGGCGCCGGGCCCTGACGCTACGGCGACCTAGTTAGTATAAATTACAGCGCTTGGCGATCATCCTCGGTAAAGAGGCGCAGGCGGTATAGGCGCCAGGGATCGGCATCCGCCCGGCGGCACATCCCGAAACGGAAAGGCGGGAGCATCCCCGGCAGCGTGTACCGCAAGTCCGTGAACCATACGCAGCCCCCCGCACCAGCCCGCTCGACACGGTACAATGCGGGAAAACGCGCGAAATCGCGAAAACCGGCGAAACCGTCCTGCGACCAGACCTCGCGCGCGAGCGGCGCTGCGACGGGATCGGCGCCGAAGCGCGGGTAACGCGTCCAGCGCGCGGCATCAGGCGCCACATAGGCGGCCGCCGTCGATGGAAATAGCCATGCGCCGGGAGACAACCCGTCCGGGGAGCCGAGCCGAAGATGGGTTACGTAAACGTCGCGCTCCCGCGCGATGACGATTTTCCAGTTGAACGGCGAGAACGGCTGCGCCATGGCATGAACCCCGGCCTCGCCGAGCGCCCGGTCGCGGACATAGGCGTGACCGATAGCGAGCGCCTGTGCGTGGAGGGAATACTGCAAACCGAGATAACTCCCGAGCGCGCCCAAGGCTAGGATCGCGGCGCAACGGGCGTTGCCCTTAAAAGAAACCAAAAGCCCGGCGAGGAGGGTCCCAGAAAATACGGGATCGATGACATAGGTGATCGGAAGGGTCGCCCGGATCGGCGAAAACGGCGCCCAGATCCGCGTACCGTAGGCCGTGATCACATCTCCGCCAATATGGGCGCTGATCCCGAGTACGCATAGCGGGTAAAATGCTTGCCATCCGTGCGCGCTGCGTAGCAGATACGGACACGCCGCAGCCACCAGACCCGCCCACAGCGGCATCAGCACCAGAGAATGCGTCAGCCCTTGGTGTAGATTGAGGTAGACCAGCGGGTCGGCCCAAAAAACCAGGTAATCGATATCGGGAAATGCCGCCGCGATAAAACCCGCCGATACCCGTTGGCGCACCGGCAAGCCGGCGGATCGCGCCGCGCCGAAGGCCTGGGCCAGCAGGGCGCCGCTCAGGCCATGGGTGAGGGTATCCAAACCGGGAGCATTTAAGCGGGCGGCTGGGCATGGCTTCCGGGCACTGCTGCGCTAGTCCCCACCGTCGCGTGGGCGAAGCGTTCCGCGATGCCGAGCAGGCGCTCGAGAAACGCCTCCGTCGCGCCCGATCCCGGTGAGTCGTCGTGCATCCAGTAGCAGAACGTCGCGAGGTAAATGCCGGTCGTCGCCACCTCCTCGAACGCTCTTTGCACATACGCGGCGTCGCGATGCGCCGCCTCGCGGAACCACTGAACGGTGCGGCTCACGCGCATGATCCCCGGGATCTGAATATGCACGTGGCCCGGTTCGAGCTTGCCGTAGATCATCTGCCGAGTGGCGCGCCGGTACGGCGCAAGGGCGTTGAGCCAGGCCATGATGACGAGCTGCAAGCGCCGCCGAGTCGTTAGGGTCAAAAAACCGGGCGCGGCGGCGGCGCGCAGCATCGCGGCGTCGGCGCGGTCGAACCAGGCCTCGACGATATCCTCCTTTTCGCGGAAATAAACACTTAGCTCATCGAGTGTAATCCCGGCCGCCTCGGCCACCTCATGCAGACGCACGACTTCCCACGAGCGCGGTTCGGCCAAAGCGAGGGCGGCGTCGACAATCCTCTGTTTGAGATTCTGTTCGTGGTCCAACTGCTTTTCCGAGAGTCACAGAGTACCTATGCTCAAGTATAGCGTTTGAATCCATGTTCGGTGGTGACGGAGTTAGCGCGCGTAAATGGGTGCGTTCGACGCACCATTCACGCGGCACGCGATAGCCATCGGACCGCGTGGATTTGACATCATGCGCGGGTATGCCTACAGTGCCTACACCTGCCCGATTAAACCGGAATTATGCCGATCCTGAACATCCGTAACCTGCCCGCGGAGGTCCACGCCCGACTTCGGATGCGCGCTGCCAAGGCGCACCGCAGCATGGAGGCCGAGGCGCGGGCCATTCTCGCTGAGATCTGCCTGGGCGAGGTCGAGCGCAGACCCGCTTCGGATCTGAGCGACTGGGTTGAAAGGCTCTACGGTGGGCGCAAACCCTCCCGGGTCGTGGAAAACTTTATCGCCGAACGTCGGCGCGAATCGGAACGCGAATGATCGCTCTCGACGCCTCGGCGCTGCTCGCGTTGCTGTTCAAGGAGCAGGGCGCCGATGAGGTCGCGACGCACCTCTCCGCCAGCTGCTTGTCTACTGTAAATCTCGCCGAGGTCATCGGCCGCTTCGTGCGCGATGGCCACGACGCGGATGAGGTGCTTGCCCGGCTCTCGGGGAGTGAGATCGAGCTCGTGCCCTTTTCGTCGGAGCAGGCCGCGATCGCCGCCAAGCTGATCCCCAAGACTTTGCGCCTTGGATTGTCGCTCGGCGACCGGGCCTGCCTGGCACTGGCGCTGTTCCGAAGCATTCCAGCGTTGACCGCGGATCGCGATTGGAAGAAGCTCAAGCTCGGTATTTCCATAGCCGTCATCCGCTAATAAGGCTGAAATTCTCATCATCGGCTACACTGTTAGCCTATGAGCACGGGATTCATCTACGACTCGGCCTACCTCGAGCACGACACCGGTCAGGGGCATCCCGAGTGCCGCCAGCGGCTCGAGGTGAGCATGGCGCATCTGGCCGCGCAACCGTGGTTCGAACGCATTCAGCGCATTGCGGCGCGCCCGGCCGAGATCCCCTGTATCGAAGCCATCCACGACCACGGCTATATTCAGCGTGCACGGGGAGCCTGTGCGGGCGGGGAGCGGTACTTGGATTCCCCCGATGTCGCGATCTCGTCGCAATCTTTCGATGCGGCTCTGCTCGCGGCGGGCGCGGGGCTTGAACTGGCCGATCGGCTCTTCGGCGGGGAGATTGATAACGGTTTCGCCATGCTCCGGCCGCCGGGTCACCACGCCGAGCACGCCATGGCGCTCGGGTTTTGCCTCTTCAACAACGTAGCCATCCTGGCGCGTTATCTCCAGAAGCGCTACGGGATCGATAAGGTGCTGATTCTCGATTGGGATGTGCACCACGGTAACGGCACTCAGCACAGCTTTTACAGCGATCCTTCCGTGTTCTACGCGAGCCTGCATCAATACCCGTTCTATCCGGGGACCGGGGCCTGGACGGAGACCGGGAGCGGACGGGGCGCCGGGACGACGTTAAACTGCCCGATGGCGGCGGGCGCCACCGATAGCGACTACCACGCGGCGTTTAGGGAACACATCCTGCCCAAGATCAACGCCTTTAAACCGGAATTTATCTTGATTTCGGCGGGCTTCGACGCGCACCGCGACGACCCGCTCGCGGAGG